>JAWVYP010000157.1:0-6652 GCA_033722655.1 Akkermansiaceae bacterium
CTGGTGGGATTGCAGTTGCTGGACGTAGAACTCGGCCTTTTCGCGCTGGCCGGTCCAGACTACCGCACGGCCCGACTTGTGGACACGCAGCATCAACTCGGTGGCTTTGGCTTCCGGGTAGCCGAAGAGCTTCTGGATGACATAGGTCACGTAGCCCATCAGGTTGACCGGGTCGTCATGGATCAGCACGTTCCACGGCGTATCGAGCTGCGTGTCGGTGCGGGTATCGGTCAGGGTGCCGGGATCGGACATGGAGCGAGGAGCGAGGAGCTTTGAGTAAGGAGCTTGGAGTAAGGAGCTTGGAGTAGGGAGCTTGGAGTAGGGAGCTTGGAGTAGGGAGCTTGGAGTAGGGAGCTTGGAGTAGGGAGCGGTTTTCTAGGCGGGTGGGCATCCTACATCATTCGGCGCACGAGATTCAATGATGCGCTGGCGCGTCGATCCACATGTCGTGCTCCTTGATGAGATCGATGAGGCGGTCAACGGCCTCGCTTTCGGGGATGTTGAACTTCACCGCCTGCTTGCCGACGTAGAGGTTGATCTTGCCGGGGGCACCCCCGACGTAGCCGAAGTCGGCATCGGCCATCTCGCCGGGGCCGTTGACGATGCAACCCATCACCGCGATGCGCACGCCCTTGAGGTGGCCGGTGGCCTTGCGGATCATTTGGGTGGTGGATTGAAGGTTGAAGAGGGTGCGCCCGCAACTGGGGCAGGCGACGTAGTCGGTCTTGAAGATGCGCGCCCCCGTCGCCTGCAGGATGTTGTAGGCGAGGCGAATGGAGGCACCCGGGGCGGTTTCGCCGCGAATCAGCACGGCGTCGCCGATGCCGTCGCAGATCAGCGAGCCCAGGCGGGTGGAGGCCGTGAGCAGAGCGTCCAGGGCATCGGGGGTGTCCTCCCGTGCCGTGAAGGAGTCCTTGAGTAGGACGGGATGGCGCGCATCGACCTTGGCGGCAAGCAGGCGGAAGGCGGCGATGGGCTCCAGGGCGGTGGAGTCGGCGACGGTCACCAGCCTGATCTCCTCGCTGTCATTGGCGACGGCCACCTGCGCCTCGTCCTGCGGGTCGATTTCGAGCACGCCGGATTTCTCGAGGATGATCTCGGGCTTGAAGTCGCCGAGGCTGGAGAAGCGCTCGGCCAGGGAGTTCCAGCAGTCCTGGGTGGTGACCACGCGCACGGGCTCGCTGTCGCCGACTTCCACGCCCATGGCGGTGGTTTTTGAACTACTGCGCTTCTCGTAGTTGAAGGGATTATAGGAGGGGGTGAAGTCGGCGGTGGTGGTCTCTTGCTCAGGGCGCCCCTGCCAGGGGGCGGCCAGCGCGGTGGCAACGGGGATCTCGTGGACGGAGTCCTCGGTGAGGGAAACGCGGATGGTGTCGCCGATGCCATCGGCAAGCAGCGAGCCGATGCCCACGGCACTCTTGATGCGTCCGTCCTCACCGTCACCCGCTTCGGTCACGCCGAGGTGGATGGGGTAGTTCCAATCCGGTCCTTCCTCCTCCAGACGGGCGACCAGCAGGCGGTAGGCCTCGATCATCACCTTTGGGTTGGAGGCCTTCATTGAGAAGATGAGTTCGTGGTAGTCGTGGTCGCGCGCAATGCGGGCAAACTCCAGGGCGCTTTCCACCATGCCCAAGGGCGTGTCGCCGTAGCGGTTCATGATGCGGTCGGAGAGCGAGCCGTGGTTGGTGCCGATGCGCATGGAGCGGCCGCGCTCCTTGCAGAGCTCGACGAGAGGGCTGAACTGCTCGCGGATGCGCTCGATCTCAGCGGCGTACTGGGCGTCGCTGTATTCGCGGACTTCAAACTTCTTTTTGTCGGCGTAATTTCCGGGATTGACCCGGATCTTCTCGACCCACTTGGCGGCCTCAAGCGCGGCATCGGGCTTGAAGTGGATGTCCGCCACGAGCGGCACCTCGCATCCGGCGGCACGCACCTCGCCCGCAATGTTCTCCAGATTGGCAGCATAGACCCGGGTCTGGGCGGTGATGCGCACGATTTCGCAGCCGGCATCGGCGAGTTGCAGCACCTCGTCCACACAGGCCTTGGTGTCGCGGGTGTCGGCGGTGATCATCGACTGCACCCGGATCGGATTGTCCCCGCCGACGCCGACATTGCCGACCATGACGGCGCGCGAACGCCGCCGTGCGTAGTGCAGCAGGTCGGGGCAGTAGCTGAGGGGGGTATCTGAGGCTTGGGACATGAAGTGGGCGTCGACGTCCAGATATAACCGAGAAAGGCACCCGCGGCAACGGCTGGCTGGCACGGAATCGCTGCGAAATCACACCTTCAGGCCACTCGTCGCTGCATTGACAGTGGCTGGCCCACCCCTCATCGTCCGTCCATGAGACTGGAAGCGTCTTCCCGCCCTCGCCACGAGGCCGGCCACTCGGCCTTTGCCGTGGCGATCTGCCTGCTGGGGGTAATGGCGCTCACTCAGTTGGTCGTTGCGGGCCTCGCTCTGGCGGTGCGCTTCAAGGAGAGCCAGAGCCCGCGAGTGATCGAGCGCGAGGTCATCCGCGAGGTGTTGGTCAAGGCTTCCGCGGCGCATGCGGGTCCGCCGGATCAAGCAATTTCACTCCTGCCGCAGGATTCCTATCCGCCCCTGATAGGGGATGCATCGCCCCGCACCCCGATGCCGGAGCTGCAACCGACTCCGCTCGAGGAACCTCCTGTGGAAGACCCCGAAGCCGCCCGCCTGCTGACCGAGGCCCGCGAGGCCCGCGTGGCCGGCGACATGGGCAAGGCCATCGTCAAGCTGGAGCAGGCGCTTCACCATTCGCCCGGTGAGCCGAGCGTGATTTACGAACAGGCCCTGGTCCACGAGCAAATGGGCATTTTCGACAAAGCCTCAGACTACTATCTGGAGGTGTACCAGATGGGACAGACCCGGGCGGGTGCCCTTTTTCCCCTCGCCGCACGCAAGTTGAGCGAAGGCTTCAGCCAGCCCTCCGACCTGCTTGGCAAACTCTCCCTGGGTCGCATCCAGGTCTTCAAGAACCCGAACGATCCGGAGGGGGAGCAGGCCATCCTGACCATTCCGGTGCAGAAAGCGCCAAAGGTGGAGGTCGAGATGGATGCCATCGCAGTGGAAGTCCATTTCTTCAATCGCACCAACCGGGGGGATGTCGTCGAGTTGCAGGACCGCGCCTGGGTCAGCGAACAATGGATCAGCCAGCCGTGGGATTGGGCGGGTGGCGAGGAGCAGTTGCGCGTGACCTACACCATTCCCAAGCGCGATCTGGCCACCGACCACCTGTTCGGGGAGCTCAGTTACTACGGTCAGGTGGTCACCCTGACCTACGAGGGTGAAGTGCTCGATGTCCAGGCCCGGCCGCGCGATCTGGCAGCGAGGATCAGCCGTGGACTGGAACCACAGTTCAATGATCTTCCCGTGCCGGGATTTTCGGATTCCCTCCCGCCCGGTTTCGATCCCCAGACGCCTCTTTTGCCAAGTCTGCCAGAATGACGGTGGTGCTTGCGTAGGCATGGGGTTCCATTCTTCAATGGGCTGCTGGCTCGCCAAGCCCTTCTCCATTTCCAAAAGCCCTTTTCATGTCCTCTCCCGAAGCCAACCGTGTCATCGGTGATTACAAGCTCCTGCAGCTGAAGATGGAGACCCCGCGGGTCCGCAAGTGGATTGCCGAGCAGATCTCGGTGGGTCGCAAGGTGCTGGTGGACGAGTTGAGGCCGGACGCCATGGACCAGCGTGGGCAATTCATGGCCGATGTCCGGGCCAAGGCGGCCATTGAGCATCCGCTGATTGCCTCGGTCTTTGAGGCGGGGGATGAGGAATGCTTCTATGCCTACGAATACCTGCCGGGAGCCAGCCTCGAGGCCCGGGCCGATGCCGGCGAGCCCTTCCGGCCGCTGGAGCTGACCATGCTCTTGAGGCGGATCGCCGAGATTCAAATCATGTTCGAAAAGAACAAACAATCGACCTCAGCGATGAACCTGGAGCATTTGCACGTCGATGCCAGCGGGGTATTGCGGGTGGCCAACCTGGTGGTTTCCGGTGAGCGCTCGGGGCGCGAATCCGCGCGCGACATGACTTACCTGGGACGGGCGCTCCTTCCCCTGGTGGCGGATGGCAAGGAAGGCACTACGCGCATGCTCACGCTGCTGGCCTGGATGCGCGGTGAGAGTGACGATGAAGGCAGCGAGGCGCTGAGCTGGCAGCAGGTCATCGAGCTCTGCGAGCGCATCGAGCGGCAACTCACCGGGGAGCCGACCGTGCGGATGGTGGAGTCGCCGGTGGTCGAATCGGAATCCAAGGCCAAGCCGATTGGCCTGATGGTGATGACCGGCGTGCTTGGCATCGCGGTGGTGATCCTGCTCGGTCGCAACCTGTCGGGGGACAAGGCCGCCAAGGGGCGCGTCGACCTGCCGGATCCCATCGAAATCCCGGCCGACGGGGTCGGCAGTGACCGCGATCTCGGCGCATTCCAGATCATGGCTCACGAGGTGACCATTGGCCAATACCATCAGTTCCTCGATACCCTCGAAGCCTTGGAGCGGGCGGGCAGCAATCCGAAGGCCTTCGATCACTCCGAGCAACCGGAGAGCAAGCCAAGTCATGAGCCCGACGATTGGGAAAGGCTTCTTGCGGCCGCCCGCAAGGGGCATGAGTGGAATGGCACGCGCGTGACCTTGGATACTCCCGTGGTGGGTGTCGACTGGTGGGATGCCGCCGCCTACTGTGCCTGGAAAAAGGGTCGACTGCCCTCCGAGCCCGAGTGGCGTGCCGCAATTGGGATGGAAAGCGAAAAGGTCGGCAGCATTGCCTCGGCTGGCTGGGGCAGCGTGGATCCGGAGACCGCGGACCGTAGCGCTCACGGCGTGCTCAACCTGGCGGGCTCGGTCAGTGAGTGGACCCGCCTCCAGGTCGCCGATCCGGTCAATCCGCTGGGCGCCAAGAAGTGGCTGATCATCGGCGGCTCCTACAAGCAGGACAAGGGCCATGCTTTGAGCCGTGAAATGGTTGACAGCCGCGATCTGCGGCGCGGCGATCTTGGCTTCCGGGTGGTCTTCGATGCGCCATGAAGCAGTGCTGGCCGGAAGGTGGAAATCTCTTGGACGGAGGGATTTAAGGCTTATGGTATGGGTTGATTCCAAACCCATCCGCTCCCAAACCCATCCGCTCCTCGTCCATTGCCGTGAAAACCCCCTGTTTCCCAGCCCTGCTATTGCTTCCCCTCCTGCTCCTGCTGCCATCCTGCGACTCCGCCAAGGAGAAGCTCCTCAACCTGCTCGATGAGAAAATCGAGGAGACCGGTGGTGAGGCGAACACACCGGAGCACGCCGGTTCCCAAGAGGCCGTGCGCCAGATCACCGGGCAGGATGACTTCGAGGCATTCACCCAACTGGAAGGCCATGTGGTGGTAGTCGACTTCTATGCCGACTGGTGCCCTCCCTGCCGCCAGCTAAGCCCCATTCTCGAAGGCATTGCCAAGTCCAATGACAAGGTCCTGCTGGGGAAAGTGGATGTGGATGCCGATGAGAACAAGCCTCTGGCGAGCAGCAAGAAGGTCGATGGCATCCCCGATGTGCGCATCTATGTCAACGGCTCAAAGGTGGACGGTTTTGTCGGAGCCCCCTCGGCCGAGGTGGCCAAGTCGCGCATCGAACGCCAGATCGAGCACATCCAAGCGTCGGCGCCAGCCGAAGCCGAGGCGGCAGAGGAACTGGCCAAGCCCGCCCCCATGCCCCAAGTTCCAGAGCCGCCTGCGCCCAAGTCCGGCGAAGACAACAAGCCCAAGCCTGAAGCGAAGCCGGAAAATCCGGTTGACCAGAAGGAGCCCACCATCAAACCGGCCGAGAAGGATTGGCTGCCGCCGGGCGTGGAGCGCAAGTAGGCCCTGCTCATTTGGGATTGGACGGCCAGATGCTCCACGCTAAGGCTGGGGCATGGCCAAGGTTCTGGTAGGACTCTCCGGCGGCGTGGACAGCGCCGTCGCTGCAGCCTTGTTGGTCGAGCAGGGCCATGAGGTGGCGGCCGGCTACATGAAGAACTGGATCAACCAGGAGGGAATTCCCGGGGATTGCCCTTGGCAGCAGGACATTGAGGACGCCCATGCGGTTGCCTCGAAGCTTGGCATCGAATTTCGGGTGATTGATCTCATCGACAGCTACCGCGAGCGCATCGTCGATTACCTGGTCGAGGGTTACCGTTCGGGCATCACGCCTAACCCGGATGTCTGGTGCACCCGCGAAATGAAGGTCGGCGTCTTCCTCGATTATGCCCTCGAGCAGGGCTTTGAACGCGTCGCCACCGGCCACTATGCACGCCACCGCATGGGGGCCGACGGCAGGGCGTCCATCCTGCGGGGTGCCGATCCCAACAAGGATCAAAGCTACTTTCTCTCGCTGATGACCCGGGTTCATTACCGACCGGTCCCGCCTAGGTAAAGCGTTCGCCAGGGCGGCGCACGCTTCAGGCGCGTCAGCCGCCGGTCGCGGTGACGCTGAACGGCACCGTGCGAAGGACGGTTCCTTGCCCTGTGACGTAGCGGACCTCGAAGCGGCCGCTCTGCGGCGGCACTGGCAGACGGCTCACGTTCTGCGCCTCGGCGTCCCCTGCCACGGGAGCACTCTCGAGCGTATTTCCCATTCCAGGATCGAAGATCTGCAGCATGTCGCCAGGATTGCCCGGACC
>JAWVYP010000158.1:0-6565 GCA_033722655.1 Akkermansiaceae bacterium
CAAGGACCTGCTTGAGGAGCAGATCCAGGACTTCGACCAGAATTTCTACGTCTGCGGTCCTCCCCGCATGGTTGAGGACGTGACCACCGCCCTCAGGGAACTCGGAGTCAGTGACGACAAGATCGTCACCGAGGAATGAGCCGTTCTACTCGGCCAGATTTCGAAGATGCATCAGC
Source organism: Akkermansiaceae bacterium (assembly GCA_033722655.1). Lineage (GTDB taxonomy): Bacteria > Verrucomicrobiota > Verrucomicrobiia > Verrucomicrobiales > Akkermansiaceae > Luteolibacter. Next base: position 177 of record JAWVYP010000158.1, read on the forward strand.
TCCGGTCTCTCGGAGGCCGAGCGGATGCGTTCAATGGCCTCACGGGTTTTCTTCGCTTTGAGTTGGCTCAAGTGTTTGGGGAAATCCTCTTCCTCCTCCTCAAAGTAGGTGATGGCACGCTCCAGAATGGGAATCGCCCGCTGCGCGTGGGCACCGTAGGGTTCGAGCAGGGCCAGAATCTCGTCGATTCGATTCTCGCTGCCATGCGGCTTCATCTTCCAGACGTGGTTGGCGATCAGTTCGATCCCTTCGCTGATGCGGTTGCTGCTGAACAATTCGAGGCCCGCCTGCTGAATGGTGCCATCGAACATGATGCCGCTGGGTGACTTCTCGACAATGGCCCGGTGGATGTCGGGCATCAGAGGGGCGAGTTCATCCAGATCCAGCTTGTTGTAGACCACCTTGAAGGTGCCGCGTGTGCGGCCGTCCTCGTTGCGCAGCCCGGAGCGCACGGCAGCCAGAAGCTTGTCGCGATCCACCCCGTCCAGGGAACCGCGCAGCATGCCCTCGCGTGGGTGGAAGAGGGCGTTGGCAAGGTAGCGTTGTTCCATGCCTCGCGGGTCCGCTTCGGTCGGTCCCACGGCGAGCATTTCGAGCAGTTGCGGCAGGGCCGCTTTTGAGGGTTCGCCAATCGCGGCGAGTGCCTCCGCCGCCTTGACACGCAGCCACATGTCTTCGGCTTTGAGCAGTTCGCGCAGCTTGGCAACGGCCGGTGCCGCGCGGCTGCCGAAACTCGCCAAGCCGGTGCAGGCACCTTGGCGGGCGACCACCGAGGGGTCATCGAGCATGTCGATCAGCGGCTCGATGGGCATGTTCTTGTGCCTGGCCAGCGCCTTGGCCGCCCGCTCTCGCACGACGGGCGACCAGCTGGCGAGCTGCTGAAGCAGGATATCCGGTGGCAGGTCGGCGTAGGCCTTGTCGGCATTGTGGTCGTAGGCCGTAAAACCGCGTCCGTCGCGCACGATCTGCTCGGCTTGCTCCGCTGAGAGGGGATCAATCACGGGTGGCTTGCTGCCGGTCAGGCGGATGGCCCTGCGTGGCATGCCGTAGGCGATCAGGTAGAGGCCGGTGGCGTCCCAATTGTTGTAGGCGTCGCCACGGTTGTTGGGCTGGCCTTGATGGGTGAAGCTCCAGTCCGAACTGCGGGCAAGGTCGAAATACCAGTGGCCGAATTCCTCCATCCACGCGCCGGTGGCTTGGGGGCCGGAGAGGGCAATGCCGGGCATGGCCCAGGTCATGTTGAAGAAGTTGCCGGTGTGGCCGGTGTCGCGTTCGCTGCCGTGGGAGGCGAGGCTCATTCTGGAGAAGAATCTGGCCGGCTTCTCCTCTCCGAGTTGGTCGAAGAGCACCGCGGTCATGCCGCATTTGCCGTTGTCCTCGTGGACGCGCATGTAGGGCGCATGGTCGCCGTAGGGCACCGCTCCCTTGCCGGTGTAGAAACGCAGCAGAGTGGCGCTGCGATCAATGGCGGTGGCGACTTCGGGGTCTTTCACGCCGGCTTCGCGGGCGAGGACGAGGCCGATGGTCATCACCGCACCGGGTGAATTCATCATGCCGTAGCCGACGAGCCGGCCGGTGGGGTCGGCGAACTTGTGGCCCCAGGAACCGACATGGCTCTGGCCCTTGGCGGCCTCCATGGCGATGCGGCGCAGGCCGGGCAGGACCGATTCGTCGCCGGTGGCCAGGACGTATTCGGCGAGAAAAAGGGTGACGTAGCCATAGTACCAGGTGGCCATGTGGGTCACCGAGTAGTCGGCGGCCCATTCCGCCTCCTTCTTGAGCAGCCGATGATACTTGGAATCACCACTGGCGAGAAGACCGAGGCCGTTGAGGGAGCGGGTGATGGGGTTCTGCTTGTAGTCGTCGCCAGCCATGCGCTGCGCCAGCGCCTCGCAGCCCTCATCCATGATGATTTTCGATTTCGGGCAGTCGTAGGGTGCGGTGTCGCTGTAGCTGCCAAGCACCCGAAGCTGCAGGGTGATCTCTTCGCGCTTGGCATCGCGCCAGCGCGTCAGCATGAGCTTGCCGTCGGTGGCTTCGGCAACCGTCAAGGCGCGGCCGATTTCCTGGCGCGGACAGTAGGAGAAGGCCCGGCCGGCGACCCCGAGCAGCACGTCGCCTTTCCGGAGTTGGCCATCCGCGGGAGAACCGTCAAGCACTTCGGTGATGTAGACCTGGCGCGCTTCAAGGGTCGATTGCTTGTGGGCATGCATCCAGCCGCTTGCTCCGCTGGCTCCCAGTGTCCAGTCCTGGCGGACATCACCGGGCAGGGCCTCGCCCTGGGTGAAGTCGGGATTGGGTGGGGTTTTGGGGGCGGCGATGGAGGTCGCGGCCAGAACGAGACCGAGACCGGCGTTGAGAAGAAGGGGGGTGACTTCCATGAGGTGCAAGTGGCTGGATGGAGTCATTGCTCAAGCAGTTGGACCATCCGGTCGCCGAGAACCTTGCCGACCATGAAGTAGCTGTAGCCGCTGTGGTTCCAATGGTAGCCCATGGTGCTGACCGCATCCTTGGCCTCTCGCCAGAAGGGGCGGGTGTCGGCGGAGAGCACGTTTTGCGGGGGCTCGGTTCCCGCCCAGAGTTGGGCACGTTCCACCTCACTGTAGCCGGAATAGGGAGGCATTTCGACCCCGCCCTTTGGCGCCATGCCCGTCGATGCAATCACGAAGGGCAGTTCGGGTTTGCCGAATTCCTTGCGCACGTCGGCAATGAAGTCGGGCAGGTTCTCGTGATACTCGGCAGAGGGATCCTTGGAGACCCGGTCATTGAAGCCCTGATGCCAGCCGAAGCCCACGATCTGGTAGCCCTTGCCTTTCCACTCGGGAAAGTGCTCGCCGAGTTGGTCGAGACATTCACGGGTGTATTCGAACATGGCCTTGTAGGAGGCACCCACCTCGCCACCGCGTTTTTCGACGGCGGAGGGTGGGCGGAAGTTGCCGGCCAAGGAATGGCCGCCCCAGGCGGTCTTGATGATGAGCACGTCGTGGTCCTTGTAGTAATCGCCGAGGACCTGGCCGAAGGCGTATTCGGGGCCGAACCACTTACCGTTGCCACCTTGGAAGGGCGGGCCCAGATCCCCTTTGCGGATTCCGCCACCCAGCTTTCCGCTGTGGCCGTCACGCCACCAGACCTTGACGTCCGGGCGCTTCTTCCACGGACTGCTTGCCGGCTGCTCCGGGTTTTCGAGCAGCGAGCTGAAATCGTATTCCGGGTATTGGTCGTCGTGCACGGCCAGATGGCGCAGGCAGCCGACGCCGCCCTTGATCTCCTTGGGTGTGGACTTGTCGCCGGGAGTCCACTCCGGGTTGCCACCGGTTTCGGTCTTGCCGTAGCCGACCATGTTGGACTGGCCGGCGAGGATGAAGACCTTGATGCCGTTGGGGTCATCATCCCATTTCTCGGGAGCGGCGAGGGCGGGAAGGATGGCGAGCAGGCTGAGGGAAAGGATTCGAATCGGGAAGTTCATGGATTGGGTCGAGGTGATTGTGATTTGTAACCTGCTTACGGCGCGGAGTCGGCAAAAATCACGGCAACACCTGTGGTCGAATCAGGTGATGGCCCTTGGTGAGGGCATGGTTCAAAGAACCTGAGTCCGGACCCTCCTTCCATTCACCCTCCTAAATCAGTTTCTCCCTAAGCGCCTTGGCCACCGCTCCGGTGTTGGTGGTGACGTGGAGCTTTTCATAGACCCGCTGCATGTGGGTGGAGACCGTGTTGACACTGATGTCGAGTTGGTCGGCAATCTCCTTTTTGACCAGTCCTTCGGCCATCAGGCGCAGGATGTCGCGCTGGCGGGGGGTGATGTCGTAAGGGTTTTCTTCCTGGGAGTCCTCCTTCGAGCCCTGCTTGGCAAAGGCATCCAGGACCTTGCGCGCAACTTCCGGGGTCATGGGAGCGCCACCATCGATGACCTGTTCGATGGCTTCGCTCACCTGCTCGACGGATGAGCTCTTCAGAATGTAGCCGGAGGCTCCGGCGCAGACCGCCTTGAAGATCTTGTCGGCGTCATCGAAAACGGTAAGGATGACGACCTGGGCCAGGGGTGCCTTGGCCTTGAGGTGGGAGAGGCCGGTGATGCCGTCCATGCCCGGCAACTGCACGTCGAGCAGGATGACGTCCGGAGTCTTGCCGGCATCAAGGGCCGCAATGGCGTCTTCAACCGACTTGTGTTTGCCGCCGCAGCGCATGCCATCCATGCGGTCGATGGCGCGCTGCACGCCGGTGGCAAAGATCTCGTTGTCCTCGATGAGCCAGATTTCAGCTTCAGTTGGGGTGGAGTCACTCATGGTGGATGGGCGGGTTATGAAGAGAAGGGGGCTTCGAAAATGACGGTGGTGCCTTTGCCGTGTGCGCTGTCGATGGTGAGGGTGCCGGAAATCCGGGAGGCGCGCCGTTTGAGATTGCCCATGCCGTAGCCGGAATGGCCAGCCGTTTCCGGATCAAAGCCCACGCCCTCGTCGCGCACAGTGAAGCGCAGGCGGCTGGAATCGATCTCCACGTGGATTTCCACCCGACCGGCATTGGCATGCTTGCGCACGTTGTTGAGGACTTCCTTGAAGGCGAGGAAGACATGGCGGCGGAAGAGCAGGCCGAGCTTGCGATCCGGAATGTCTTCGGGCCGGACGCTCATCGAAACATCCAGATGCTTGAGGATCATGTGCTGTGATTGGCGCATGCGGGTGATGAAATCCCTCAGGCCGATCTTGTCGCGCTGGATGAGCCAGACGATGTCGCGCATCGAAGTGGAGGCATCCTCTGCCGCCCTGTGGATGGAGAGGAAATCACCGCGGGAGTCCTCGTCGCTGCTATGCTGGCTGCCGATCTCGCTGAGCAGGAGGATGCCGCCGAGGTTGCTGCCGATGTCATCGTGGAGGTCGCGGGCAATCTGCTGGCGGAGCTGCTCGGCCTCACGCTTGCGCAGCACGCGGTGACGGACCATGCCCCAGATCCAACCCGAGATGACCAAGACCAGGACGGTGATGCCGATGGCACCCAGAATTCTTCTGCCCACCATGAGTTTGGCGGCACTTTGCCTTTGCAGTCGGGAGCGCTCGCGTTCCAGTTCGCCCCGGCGTGCCAGGTTTCGTAGATAGGGGGGCCATTCGATGAGCCGGTAACGGCTGTTGTAGCCATCAACCAGATACTCCGGGGCCCATTGGTCCTCTGGCCAGTGGGTGACATCCTTGACCAACACCGGCTTGCCCAGGGCCAGATTGCGTTGTGAGTTGTAAACTTGGAATTCTGCCAGTCCGAAGCGCATCCATTGGTCTTGGGACCACATCCGTTGCGCCAGGATCCGAACGTAGCGGGCTTCGATGGAGGGCGTGTTGAGCTTGATGGAACATCCTGCCGGATAGCCGAGTTGGTAGGGCCCTCGGACCGCTTCCCAGAGGATCTCCCCAAAGTCGGGATCATTGCTCAACTGCAGTTTGAAACTACGGGGGAAACCACGGCCTGAAAACAGCTCGCGGCGATCCGATTCCAGGGGCAGTAGCCGGACCTGTTTGATGGTTTCCGGCCTGCCCAGATCCACGCCGCACCATTTTTCATTTGCATCGGTGTCCGGGTCGGTCAGCCGGACCCGATCACTCAGGTAGCCCATTGTCGGGCTCGGCTGGTTGACGTCCACCGGCATGCCCAGCGTGCTCTGGCCATCCTTGATTCGCGCCGGTGACCACAGCGGAAAGAGATCCGTGCTGGTGGAGCGGTCGGCCTTGATGTCGGCGGTGTGGAGGAAATTGCCATCCAAGACGAACCACTCCTCAAGAGCCCAGAAGTGCTCGCCATCGTGGGTCGGGTGCTTGAGTGAGGTGAAGCGCAGGTAGCGGCCCCTTGCCGGCTCAAACTCGAAGAGCAGGGGGTAGGCACCCGGATTGGGGACGTCGGCCTTGCTGCGGTCCACCAAGACGGTGGAATTCTTCATTTCCGGATTGTCGGCGATCTCGATGCGGAAGCGTTTCGGAAAACCCCAACCCGCCCCATCCTTCCTGCGGTAGGAGAGGTTGACGGGAGCCAGTGCCATCAAGTCCACCCGACTGGTTTCTCCGAGGTCGAGCTGCAGCCAGTCGGGTGTGGTGGCGGTGGGCAGGTCGGCACTGCGATGGCCGTAGCGTGAGCCCCAGGGTTGCTTGCGCACATCCGGGAGCAAGGCGGTTTGCTGCTCGATTTCCTCGATGCGCGCTTCCATCTGACGCAGCTTCGGGCTCAGCAGCCGGACGAGGGAGTCGACCCGGGAGGATTCCTTCTGGGCGCGGAGCGGCCCGGGCAGGATGAGCAACATCATGCCAAGCCATGGAAGGAAGCGGAGAAGGGCCATTTTCGACAGTCTATGTGGTTCAAACTGAGCGATGCGAAGCCCTCTGTCAGCACAGAAGAGACGGATGCGGCCG
>JAWVYP010000159.1:0-6524 GCA_033722655.1 Akkermansiaceae bacterium
GAGTCCGCCATGGACAACCCAGCCATCCCTTCATGACCGTGCAACTCATTCATTCCCGCCGGACATCGAAAGACTGATTTTGAGGCCATTGTGACAATGTTCCCAAGTTATTCACAGTGGGTTTTCACAGGTTCATGGAAGGACGATGATGATTCGACGTGAAGGCCTGTTTGAAACAATGGCGCAGCTCGCTTGAGCATGTGAACAAGTTGTGAATAAGCTCAATCCGCTTGTGAACAAATTCCACTATCGACTTATTTTCAATGGTTTGTAAAACCAGCAATCCTGCCATTCCGGGGATCAATTAGACCCAATCCAAAACACGAAGCTCTCCATTCACCATGATCAAGATCCGTCATTCCAGTCCAAATGAGCGTTGTGATATCGTCAATGGCAGCCATACAGACCTGCACTCTTCCCAAGTTATTCACAGAACACATGAACAGTTTCCCAGATCCCCATTTGTCGCAACTCACGCATTTTCAGTGGGCACCAGCGTCATGATGCATTCCAGGTGGCGGGTGTGGGGAAAGAGGTCCACCGGCTGGACGTCCTTCAGACGATATCCACAGTCGTGGAGTTGCTTCAGATCGCGCACCTGGGTGGCCGGATTGCAGGAGATGTAGACCACCCGGGCTGGGCCAAATTCAACCAGTTGCTGGAGGAATTCCGGCGTGCTGCCCTTGCGCGGCGGATCGATGACCACGGTGGTCTGTCCCGGCGGAAAGGCGATTTCGGCGAAAATGTGCTCGGCTGAGGCGGTGAGGAAGCCGGCATTGTCGATGCCATTGGCCTCAGCGTTCTTGCGGGCCCATTCGCAAGCCACCTCAGACACCTCCACGCCTGCCACTTGCTCAAAATGCTTGGCCAATGTCAGCGCGAACAGACCGGAGCCACAGTAGGCATCGACCAGGAAACGCATGCCATCCGCCGCTGCCTGCTTGCCCACGTAGTCGGTGAAGGCCGGCAGGATGAAGGGGTTGTTCTGGAAGAACTCGCCGGCGACGAATTTGAATTCCAAGTCCCCCACCTTCTCTGTGGCCGTCGCCTTGAAGTCGGTTTCCACCCGCCCCTCGGTGGCGCGCATCAGAATGGTCGAGCCGCGTTTGAATTTGGATGCCTTGGCGCGGATCTTCTCTTTCTCACGTGGCAGGGCTTCGTTGATCTCCTTCATCGCGATGTGGCATTCCTCCACATCGACAATGCGCGAGCGCTGGCCGTCGGCAAGGAAACCGATGGGTCCGATCTCGCCGTCGCGCGGCGACTTGAAGTGCGGCGTGATCTTGGAGCGGTAGTTCCAGCGCTGTGGTGAGGGAATGCAGGGGTTCACCTCGTGCTCGATCTTGGCCATGTGCTTCATCAGCTCACCGACCTGGCGCTGCTTCCACTTGAGTTGCTGCTCGTAGGCCAGATGTTGATATTGGCAGCCACCGCATTCGCCAAAGAGCGGGCAGCGCGGATCGACCCGATCCGGCGAGGCCTCCAGGACCTCGACGAGGTCCGCCTGCGAATGATTCTTGTCGTTGCGATAAATCCGGGCGCGCACCTTCTCTCCGGGAAGTGTGAAGGGCACAAAGACCACCCATGGCTTTTCGCCACCGAGATCCAAACGCCCCACTCCAGCACCGAGGTTGGTCAGCGAGTCGATGGTCAACTCGATCTCTTCGTGGTAAGCGAAGGGCTCGGGCTTGAACTTCTTGGGCGGGCGCTTGTGCATGCGGTGGGGGGCGGATGGTGAGGGCCGCGGTCACAGGCGGCAACCGATAATTGAGGCCCAACAACTCCCGCCCGCCCGGGGACATGCATTTCTTTCGCGCAGCGAAAGTTGCGTGTCCCCACCTCAGTCTAAGCGGCCCCGCCAGCAAAATCGCCCAGGGACGAATCGCCCGGACACGGACAAATCGTCTCTGAGCGCAATCTGCGGTTCTAAAACCACTCAAACTTGGACCCCTCCAAGCACCTTCACCGCCTGCCACGCGCCATCCACATCATGCACCCGAAGGATTTGAGCGCCGCGCTTCATGGCTGCCGCGATGCAGGCCACGGTTCCCGCATCGCGCTCCGTGGGATCCTCGATGCCCAGCACCTCACCAATCACCGTCTTGCGTGAGACCGGCACCAGCACAGGACGATCGAATGCCTGCAACTGTTTCATCTCGCGATAAACCGTGAGATTATCGACGCGCTGCTTCGCAAAGTCGATGCCCGGGTCGAGCACGATGCACTCTTCCTCCAGCCCGGCCGATTTCGCCAACTCGATCTTCTCGCCAAAAAAGCTTTTCATCGAGCCCATCACATCCGCCCACTGCTGCTCGAAATGTGGAACCTTGGGCTCACCCACACTGTGCATAATGAGCAGGGCCACCCCTTGCTTGGCGCAGGCCACCGCATTGCGGTCGTCGGGCAGGGCGCCCATGTCGTTAAGCAGTTCGATCGGGCTGCCCGGTAGCAGTTGTTCCACCACCAGCGGCCGCCGGGTATTGGCGGAAAGCAGGGGCGGCCACAGCTGCTGCTCATCGCGCGGCCTGGCGCCTTCGACCACCTCCTGCCATCCCTCAAGAAAACCCGTGAAGCGGCGCAATTCCTCCTCCACGCTCACCGCCTCCCGGTTGGTGCGGGCGCTCTCCGCTCCGACATCGATCACATCCGCTCCGGCCTCGATCTGAGCCTTGGCCTGTTGCAGCGCCTCGGCGAAATCCAGAGTGCCATCGCCCGAAAACGAGTCGTCGTTGACGTTGACGATGCCCATGATCAGGGGCCGCCGGGGAAACTCGATCTCTCTTTGGGGCAGGCGCAATCGCATGACCTTGGATACGATGCCTCAGCCAAAATGAAACCGCAAATCTCCCGCTTGCCCAAGCGCGCCACTTCGCTACCCTTGCGGGCATGTCGTCCACCTTCGGTCAGAACTTCCGCATCCACACCTTCGGCGAATCGCACGGAGGCGGGGTTGGCGTGGTCATTGATGGCTGCCCGCCACGCATTCCCGTGAGCCAGGAGGACATCCAGAAGGAGCTGGATCGCCGTCGCCCCGGCCAATCCGACATCGTCACCCCGCGCAACGAGGCCGATGCCGCCGAAATCCTTTCCGGCCTGCAGAACGACCAGACCCTGGGCACTCCCATCGCCATCATGGTTCGCAACAAGGACCAGCGCCCCGGCTCCTACGACGAGATGGCCACCAAGTATCGGCCCAGCCACGCCGACTACACCTACGACGCCAAGTTTGGCGTGCGCGCCCTCTCCGGTGGTGGCCGCGCCTCCGCTCGCGAGACCATCGGCCGTGTCGCCGCCGCAGCCGTTGCCCAGAAAGTGCTCGATACCCTGACGCCTGGAATCGAAGTCCTCGCTTGGGTGAAGTCCATCCAACATCTCGAGGCCGAAGTCGACGCCGCCACCATCGACGCTGCCACCATCGAATCCAACCCGGTGCGCACCGGTGATCCGGTCATGGCCGAGAAGATGATCGAACACATCAAGGCCACTCGCTCAGACGGCAACTCCGTGGGTGGCGTGATCGAATGCGTCGTGCGCAACTGCCCGGTCGGACTCGGTGAGCCCATCTTCGACAAGCTCGAAGCCGACTTGGCCAAGGCCATGCTCTCCATCCCCGCGACCAAGGGCTTTGAGATCGGATCCGGCTTTGCTGGCACCCAACTCACCGGCCGCGAGCACAACGACGCCTACCGCATGGAGGAGGGCAAGGTCCGCACCACCACCAACAATTCTGGTGGCGTGCAGGGCGGAATCAGCAATGGCGAGGCCATCGTCTTCCGCATCGCCTTCAAACCGACGGCCACGATCATGACCTCGCAGGAAACCGTTAGCAGCGACGGTGAGAACACCGAACTCGCCGGCAAAGGCCGCCACGATGCCTGCGTGCTGCCACGCGCCGTTCCCATCGTCGAGGCCATGACCCGCCTGGTCCTCACCGACCACCTGCTGCGCCAGCGCTCGATCGCGCATTGAGTTCACCATGACCCTCGCGGCCATTCCTCAAATCAGCCTCGGCACGGCCGCCGTGCTGATCTTTGCCGGCTGCCTGACCTACGTGCTGCTGCGCGGCGTGGGCCGCTTGATGGTGGGCACGGCCATGGTGGCGGCGAGCGTCTTTCTCGGCTACCTCACCTGGCTCAAGTCGCCTGAGATCTCGATTGCCGTTTTCAACAAGTCGATCGGCTTCATCACCACCGGACTTCCCATCCTCGTCTTTGTCGGCAGCTTCATTTTGATTCGCATCGCACTGAAGTGGATCGCCAACCCCTTCGGCTCGAAAAAGGAAACGCCCATGAAGGACCGCCGGGGGATGTCCAAGATGCGCTTTCTCTCCCTGCTCGGCTTCGCCCTCGTGCCCACCCTGATGGTGATGATGATCCTCGCCGCCATCCTCCATCACCAAGCCTCGGTCCACGATGTGCGCCAGCAGGCCGACCCCGAGGGCAACCCCGACAAAACTTACGCCCAGCAGCTCAAGGGCAGCATCGAAAGGATCATCCCCGAGCGCCTGCTCGCCTTCATCGACCCCTACGCGGAGCAATCCCGTCTGGCACTGGCCAAGTGGCTGGCCCGTCAGGAGAAGGAATCCAAGCTCGAACCAGCCGTGGACCCCGAAACCGGCAAGGTCATCCCCCGCGCCATCATCGTCGAGGATGCCGAACTGAAGCGTCTGGCCCGGGAACGCAAATTCGGCACCCTGCTGCGCCATCCCGCCCTCACCAAGGCCCTCGACGACCCGGAAGTACGCAAACTCGTTGATGACTTGCGTTAGCAGCGCACAGGTCTAAAGCTCCCCCCGGTCGGGTCGTCTACGTCCGCCAATCTTCAATCATCAATCATCAATGGGATACCTCGTCACCATCGGCCTCGAAGTCCACTGCCAGGTCAACACCCGGACCAAGATGTTCTGTGCCTGCGAAACCTCCTTCGGCGACGAGCCCAACACCCACACCTGCCCGGTTTGCTTAGGCCTGCCGGGCGCCCTGCCCGGCCTCAACCACGAGGCCATCGAAAAGACCCTGCTGGCCGGCCTGATGATAGACTGCGATTCGCCTTAGATCTCCAAATGGGATCGGAAGAACTACTTCTATCCGGATATGCCCAAAAACTACCAGACCACCCAGTTGGACCTTCCTCTCTGCATCGGTGGCGAGGTCCCCCTCTACGAGCACTGCTACCCCACCGATCACCGCAAGAACATCGCCAACCCCGGCAAGAAGGTGCGCCTCAACCGCATCCACCTGGAGGAAGACGTCGCCAAATCCACTCATTTGGGCAACAGCTCCCTGATCGACTTCAACCGCGCCGGCACCCCGCTCATGGAGATCGTCTCCGAACCCGACCTGGAGAGTGCCGAGGAGGCCTTCGCCTACCTGCGCTCGCTGCAGATGATCATGCAGCAGGCCGGCGTGTCCGACGCCGACATGGAGAAGGGCCAGATGCGCTGTGATGTGAACATCTCGCTGCGCAAGAACGCCGACGATCCGCTGGGCGAGAAGGTTGAGCTCAAGAACCTCAACTCCATTTCCGCCGTCCGCCGCTCCATCCACTTCGAGATCGATCGCCAGACCACCGAGCTCGATAAGGGCATCGCCCAGATCCAGTCCACCCGCCGCTGGGACGACACCCGTGGCGAGTCGCAGATGATGCGCACCAAGGAAGACGCCCACGACTACCGCTACTTCCCCTGCCCCGATCTTCTTCCCATCCAGACCGCACCGCTCCTGGAAAAGGTTCGCCCGACCATGCCCGAGCGCCCGCACGAGCTCGCCGCCCGCTTCGAGCAGGAGCACGGCGTCACCGGCTACGATGCCTCGGTCCTCTCCGCGGACCGCCATCTGGCCAATTATTTCGAGGCCACCCTCGTCGATGGCATTCCCGGCAAGAAGGTCGCCAACTTCCTCATCAACAACCTGCTCGGCAAGTTGAACGAGGAGAACATGGGCATCGACGACTGCCCCGTGAAGCCCGAGGCCCTGCGTGGCCTGCTCGCCTTGGTCGAGGACGGCACTCTGGCCTCCAATCAGGCCACCGAGGTCTTCGCCGTGCTCTACGAGCAACCCGACAAGCCCGCCAAGGACATCGCCGACGAACTCGGCTTCAAAAAGGCCGATGCCGGAGAGCTAGATGCCTTGGTCGATGCCGCGATTGAAAACTGCCCGGACGAAGTCGCTGCCGTGAAGGCCGGCAACGAGAAGCTGATCAACTTCCTGGTCGGCCAGGTCATGCGCAACGCCGAGACCAAGCCCAATCCGAAGCAGGTGACGGAGTTATTGCGAGCGAAGTTGCTTTGAGTTTCACCGCCAAGTCGCCAAGGCTGCGAAGGGCTGAATGGTCAGGGTGTGCGTCAGAGCGCGTCGATGAGTGGTGCTGATTTTTTGAGATCCTGCGTGTCGCCACTCCATAAAGCATGATGCGCAATCCCATCGCCTATACAGCCATTTCAGACTGGGTTTTCCCTGTGTTCCCAATACTTTCAAGCATCCGAGTTTCCTCAACGAGGATCGCTCAATAATACTATTCGCTCA
>JAWVYP010000160.1:0-6496 GCA_033722655.1 Akkermansiaceae bacterium
CTGGACGTGACCCTGCCCCTCGGCCGGTTGGTCGTACTCTGCGGGCCGAGCGGCAGCGGCAAGTCGACGCTCATCAACGACATCCTTCGACCCGCGCTCAGCCGCCATCTCGATGGCAAGGGCGAGGTGCCCGGGGCGCACCAAACCATCGAGGGCATGGATCAGATCTCCAAATGCGTACTCGCCGACCAGAGTCCGATTGGTCGCAGCCCCCGCTCCAATCCAGCGACCTTCACCGGTGCCTTCGACCACATCCGTCAGCTCTTCGCTCAACTGCCGCTCTCCAAACAGCGCGGCTACAAGGTGGGCCGCTTCAGCTTCAACGCCGCAGGTGGGCGCTGCGAGCGCTGCCAGGGCAACGGCCGGCTCAAGATCGAGATGCACTTTCTGCCCGACGCCTGGGTCGAATGCCCGGCCTGCCGCGGCCAGCGCTTCAATCGCGAGACTCTGGAGGTGACCTGGAAGGGGCGCAGCATTGCGGAGGTGCTCGACTTGCAGGTGGCCGAGGCGCTTGAGCTGTTCCGGCCCATCCCCAAGTTGCGCGACCTGCTCGCCACCTTGGACGAACTCGGCCTCGGCTACCTCAAGCTCGGCCAGCCCGCCAACACGCTCTCGGGCGGCGAGGCCCAGCGCCTCAAGCTGGCGGTGGAACTCGCCAAGCCCCCGGCCGCTCACACGCTCTACCTCTTTGATGAGCCCACCACCGGCCTCCACTTCGGTGATGTCGAGCGCCTGCTCGAAGCTTTCCACAAGCTGCGCGATGCCGGCCACAGTGTGCTGGTCATCGAGCATCATCTCGATGTCATCGCCGCCGCTGACCATGTCATTGAACTGGGTCCGGGCGGGGGAGTGAATGGCGGCAAGCTCGTCGCCTGCGGCACGCCTGAGGTAATCAGGAAGGCTAAGGGTTCACCGACGGGTTCAGCGTTGAGGGGGTGAAACCTCTCTCGGCACGCTCATTCCATCCCGGTAGTAATCCAGCCACCACTCTTCGTCTTCACTGAGCGACTCTTTGGCTTCGAGTTTGTCGGCGTATTGTCTTAACTCACGAAATAGAATTTCAGGAATTGGCTCGAAGCCATCCGGCTTTCGCTCAAGATTTTCATAGGTGTATCGCACCAACGAATCAAAGTTGTGCGGATCCTTGTAGAATTCAAAGGCATTGCGGATCCATTCCTCTCTCAGCCAGTAGGGAGTTTCCTCAGTGATGAATTCCAGATGCTCTATTGGGTAGTGCCGTCGATACATATCTGGTTCGGGAACCAGATAGTGGATGGCGGGGAAGTCGCCACGCTGTTTGGATGAGGCGAAAGCCACTGCTTCCTCATAAGCATCTTGCCGAAACAGTTGTCTCAGATGATGGCGATTGCTCAGTTGCCGGTGATGAGGAATGACTGCCATAGCCCACAGCGTGGTGCTGATTGCCGCAGCAATCAGGGCCGTGATCGGAAATCTTGCCACGGGGCGTGACAATGCTCTCTCAGCCCTGCCGCGGGAGCAGAAAAGGAGGGCCACACCGAAAACAAAGGTCCAGAAGGAGAGGGTTGCGGTGATATTGGTGGCTTTGAGCAACAACTCGTCCTCGGGGGAAAGCCGAACTCCGCCCATGATGCCGACGATGGAAAGGCCCTTGTTCCATGCGCCGATCATCATTTCGAAAGCCGCCGGGGTAAGAACTAACAGGGATACCCGCGCTACGGGAGCTTCGCTTAATACGCAGATAGCCCGAACCATGAGCACAACCCGCCATAGGGAGACGATGGCGAGAAAGCCGATGTTCCATCTGGTGGCGGTGACGATGTCGGTGTAGCTCTCCACCGGAATGCCGTAGATCCACGCGCAGGGCGCGGTCATCCAAACGAGCGTCAGAAAGGTCAGGAAGTTGCGCTCGCCTTTGGTTTTGCGGAGTCTCAGCCCGGTCCACACCCAGAAATAGATGAAGAGGGTGGTGGCGATGGAGGCGATGAAGGGGCCGGCGATCCACTCCGGTTCCTGGGTCAGCACCAGGTGGTCGTAATTGCGCGCGATGCCCGCGCTGACAACGAAGACGGCGCCGACCAACAAGGCCCAGGGCGTGGCGGCGATGCGCTCGATAGCGCCGCGATGGCCTATCAGAAA
This sequence comes from Akkermansiaceae bacterium, assembly GCA_033722655.1. Classification (GTDB taxonomy): domain Bacteria; phylum Verrucomicrobiota; class Verrucomicrobiia; order Verrucomicrobiales; family Akkermansiaceae; genus Luteolibacter. The sequence continues at coordinate 2,119 of JAWVYP010000160.1, forward strand.
GAGAAAGGGGTCGAAGACCCGCATGGTGTCGGGGGATTGCTTGCTCATGAAGCCTGGCGCTTGCGAATGATGGACTGGCGCAGGTGCTTGCGGAAGCTCTTGCTGCGTTCGGCGACGAACTCTTCGTCGTAGAGTCGGCGGATGAGATCGTGGAAGCCATCGCGCAGTTGCTCCACGCTCATCGAGTCGGGTTGGAAGTTGATGTCAAACAATGTGCAGCGCTCGGTGGCATCTTCGTCTAAAAGGCGGCCCTCTTTGCTGAGGCGTTCCCACAAGGGCGTGCCGGGGAAGGGGGTGAGGTAGGTGATTTGCACGTCGTAGAGGCCGCTCTGTTTGACAAACTCAAAAACGTTGTCGAAGGCTTCGACGCCATCGCCATCAAAGCCGAGCACAAAGCAGCCATTCACCGTAATGCCGTGGCTCTGGATTTTCTGCACGGCCTCGAGGAATTGATCGGTGCGCCGCGCCTTCCAGTTGCTTTTGAGCTCAACGCCATCGAGCGAGCCGAACTGCGGACTCTCGAAGCCAATCAGCACCTGATGGCAGCCGGAGTCGCGCATCATGCTCAGTAGTTCGTCGTCGTCGGCCACCGAAACGTCGGTCTCGGTGAACCAGCGCAGGTCGCGCTTGGCCAGTTCCTTGACCAGGGCCTTGCCGTGGCGCTTGTCGGCAAAGGTGTTGTCGTCGGCGAATTCGATGAAGGGCCGGTTGAAGAGTTCCTGCAGGCGGTCGAGCTCGGCCATCACCCGCTTGACGGGCTTGGTGCGAAAGGCGGGCGAGAGGCGCATGGAGGCTGCGCAGAATTCGCAGGCGAAGGGGCAGCCGCGCTGGGTCTGCACGGTGAAGCGCGGGTAGCGGTCGGGCTGCAGCAGGTCAAAGCGCGGCATCGGCGATTGAGAGAGATCAAAAGGGCCGCGCTCGCGGGCGTCGTAGACAGGCTTGAGGGTGCCGGCCTCGAGGTCGGCGAGGACTTCGGGCCAGACCGGTTCGCCCTCGCCGATGACCAGCGCGTCGACGTGCTTGGCGGCTTCGTCAGGTGCCAAGGTGGCGTGCAGGCCGCCAAGCACCACGGGAATGCCGCGCTCACGGATGCGCGCAGCCAAAGCGTAGGCCTCCTTGGCGGTGCCGCTGAGGGTGGAAAGGGCGATGGCGTCAAAGCGGTCGGGAATCTCATCGATGTCGCGCACCTCGAGGTATTCAACACCGATGTGGTCGGGCGACATGCCTGCCAAGGTCAGCAGCCCCAGCGAGGGCAAGGCCTCGATTTCTCTGGCGCGGCGTGCGACGGCGGGAAAGGACAAGCCGAGCTCCAGCAGCGGTGCATCGACCAGCCGCAGCCCGCTCATGGCGATGTAACCCACATTCATCGGACAAACAAAATGGCGGAGATGCCGGTCGCCTCCGACTGCACGGGGACGAAGAAGTGGCGGAAGGATTTTTTCCAGGCGTAGAGAAAGCAGATGGAGGATATGATGATCAGGATCACCAGCAGCGCCCCACTGAGCACGCCGCCCAAAAATCCGGACCAGCCGACCACCAGCGAGAAGGAAACAACAAATTCCACCCCTACACGCTGGCAGATGGGGCAATTTCTGTCACTTCATTTCGGGATTTCGGACCCCTGTGTTTGACACCGCGGCGGGGTGTGAGAAAGTCCTCGCATGGCATACGAAGCGAGCGGCACCATCAAGCTGATCAACGACACCCAGACTTTTCCCAGCGGCTTCAGCAAGCGGGAATTCGTGATCACCACCGAGCACGACAAGTATCCTCAAGACCTCAAATTTGAGGTGGTCAAGGATCGCTGTGACATGCTCGACCAGTTTTCGGTCGGCCAGAAGGTCAACCTTCAGTTCGACATCCGTGGCAACGAGTACAAGGACCGCTACTACGTGAACCTATCCTGCTGGAAGATGGAGGCCGCTGAAGGTGGTGATGCCCCGTCTGCCTCCGCATCCGACTCCTCCGATGAGCCCTCCGCCGCTGAGTTGCGCAAGGAGGACGACTTTGACGATGATATTCCGTTTTAATGGCGGCTTCGCCGCCAGTCATGGGTCATCAGTCATGAGTCATGAGTCATGGGGTTTCATTGTTGATGCTTTTTTTGGCGGCGCTGCTGACAAGCTGTTCGCCGATGAGTTCGGTAGCTGAGGATCAGCCGTCGATTCCGGTTCAGGCGCTCAATTGCAAGGCCAGCGAGATCACCAAGATCATTCGTGGCACGACTTCACCAAATGGTAGATGGGCAGTGGCTGTAGGCATGCCAGATGGAAGCCTTCCCCAGTGGGAGGTCGTTGATCACCAGGATGACAGGGGCAGATCATTCATCATCAATAGAGATTACGATGTCGCCAACTACCTCGTTGATTTAAAGAGCGACCGCATTGTTGCTGTCTTGGACTCCTGTCACTGGGGAACAGTGGATCGCTACAATCATCAGAATCTTCAAATTGCCTGGTCTTCCGACAGCCGTTGGATGGCGGAGGCCCACCACTGGAAATGGCACACTGGAACATGCACCGTCCATCGGATAGGTGAGGATGGGCACTCGCTCAGACGCAAGGATCTCAGGCCGGCAGCGCGCGTCGCATTCACTCAATGGGCTTCCTTGGCGCTGGTTGAGCATCCGCAATGGTTGCCGAGTCACTATGTGATGACTTTGGAGGTGGAGAAGGTGATCAATGATGGATTTGTCGAATGCGAGCTGTCGGCCGAAGTTCCCAAGCAAGAGGCGTCATTTTCCAGGCGTCCATGCGCCTCCATGTCGTGGCCCAAGCAGAGGGCAAGCTCTCCGTTGAAGTCGACTCCTGCTCTTGGGAAACTCATGACCCATGATCGGAGTGCAGCGCCAAGCTGACCAATCCCTCGTCAGTTGTTTGGTGGGACATAGTTGCTAGACCCATCCCACTTGCCTTGCTCGGAGAGAGCCTTGAAGCGCAGCGTAATGAAGTGGTGGTGGAAGTCTCTGCGTTTTCGTTCGCTCATCGCCTGTGAGTGGCGCTTGGCGTTATCGCCGGATGAACGGCCGTGGACCATATCGGTCATGGCCTGTTGAGACTTCCAGATGGAAAAGGTGCTGAAGGTTCGGAGGGGACGCATGGTCGCGAGGGCCAGGGTGGTGGCAGGATGATCGCGCACTTGTTCCTCAACCGGCTTGCCCCAGCGGATGAAACGCCGGACTTCGGGTAGCCTGAGACGGGCCAGGGTCACGGCGACTACGGGATCCTGAGGTGGGTGCTCTTCGGCCTCCTCGGGCAAATCCGCGAATTCCGGAAAATCTCCCCAACGACGAATGAACTGCAGGCGCAGGTGCCATCCACTGCGCAAAACCTTGCCCAGAGCTTGCTGGTTGAGAAAGGCATCCAAGGCGGCCTCATCCTCCCATGCCGCAAAGAGGGCGAGTTTGCCCAGCTGCATGCGCTGAGTGGAAACGATGGGAGCGCCGAGCTCCATGGCGGCCATGGGCTCGGCGTGGATAAGACCATCGGTGTTGGCGCGAGTCGGGCGTTGGGCGAATGCGCGTAGGGATTGCAGCGGGGATACCTTGGCAAGGTGGTAGCTGAAAACGGGCATCAGGAGGGTGAGTTGGATGGGGTCGCGTGGGAGGATGGGCGTCCCCAGGCGAATGCGCCAAAAGCGAGACCGATGTGTCCCACGGCATTGACTATGCCGTGGTAGCGAACCATTTGGAATAAATCCAGTATGGGTGTGCGCCAAGCCCAGAAGAGCGCGGGCACCATGGTGCATGTCGGCACGATCAGGGCGAAGACCAATAGAAACTTCGGCCCACGGGGCAGGCGGCTGGGATCCCCCAACAGAAAGCAGGCGAGTTGGGAAATGAACAAGGCCTGATACAGGCTGGCGCCCATTTCATCGCAATATGGATAGCCCATGATTCCGCCCGCCGTGATCAGATAAGCAAGAGGGTGAATGAACAGAAGGGTGCGCAGGACGCGCAGGGCGAGTGGGTGGCTGACACATCGACAGCAGAGAGCGGTGACAGTAAGTGCCCCGAATCCGGCGAAGAAAAAATGGGCTGCGGCGAGCCATGACCAAGGTGAGCCGAAGCCCAGAATGGTGAAGCCACAGAGGTAGGCCGTGAGCCATACAAGACTGGCGACCGCAAACACCCATGCGACTGCGAGTGCGAATTCCTCGGGGAGTTTTGGTGAATGTCTGAATGCCTTGCGCAACTGCATGCTACCGGCCCCGATGGCAGTCAATGCCAGTAGGCTGATCGCAATCAAAAGGCCGATGTTGCACATGATGGAAACCCGTGACCCAAGACCCATGACGGCGGCGCAGCCGCACCCCTACGCCATCTGCAGGTAGTCGGCCGCGAAGTCAATCTTGTCGTAGGACTTGCCGAAGCGGTCAC
>JAWVYP010000161.1:0-6487 GCA_033722655.1 Akkermansiaceae bacterium
ACCTGCGCTGGATGAGCCCCTTCAATCTCGACGGTGAGGTCCTGAATCATGACCGCTACAACATTCCAGCCCACTATGAGGACCTGTTGGGCCAGATCGTGCGAGAGTTGGAGCTCAAGGAGCTTCCCGACCTGCAGTCCAAGCTTCACCGTCTCAAGCAGTGGTATCAGACCGAGTTCCGCTACACCCTCGACCTGACCATCAGCCAGCCCTCCACTGCAATGAGGGAATTCCTGACCGAGGTGCGTGCCGGCCACTGCGAGTACTTTGCCACTTCGGCCACCCTTCTGCTGCGTGCCGCAGGCGTGCCAGCCCGCTACGCCGTCGGCTATGCGGTGGTGGAGCGGACTGGGGATGGCAGCGAGTACCTGATCCGGGGCACCCACGGTCATGCCTGGTGCCGGGTCTGGGACGAGGAGAAGCAGCGCTGGATCGACTTCGACCCGACCCCGGTGGACTGGTTGGGGAGTTCCGCCACCCAGGTGGGCTGGATGCAACACCTCAAGGACATGCTCAAGCAGCTTCGCGAGGACTTCTTCCTGTGGCGCACCAACCCGGCCAATGAAATCTATGTCGTGGGTGCGATTGCCCTGATTGGACTGGGACTTGGCCTAGTGGTGGTCCGCAGGCTGTGGCGTTCGCGCTCCAGTATCGGTGGCGGAGGCATGGCCGCTTCCTACGATGGGGACCGGGAAAATACTCCGCTCCACGAACTGGAGAGCCTCGCCAGGCGCGCCCTGGGTTCACGCCCATCGGGTCATCCCTACGGGCGTTGGCTGATGGAGCTGGAAGCCAGGTTCGGCCGGATGGAATCCTTGGGCGAGGCGGTCGCCCTTCACCAGCAATGGCGGTTTGATCCCGAACCACTCGAGGAGCCGAAACGCGAGCGCTTGCGCCAATTGGTGGCCGATCTCAAGGAGGTGTTGCGCGAGCAGCTCAGGCAAGCAGAGACCTGACTCGTGTGAGCAACTCCTCCGGACTGCGGCCCTCTTCGCGCAGCTTTGCCAGCGACATCGAATCGCAGCGCTTGGCCAGGCGTCGCCCTTGGTCGTCGAGCACCAGGGGGTGGTGGAAGTATTGTGGAACCGGCAGCTCCAGAGCCGCTTGCAGCATGCGGTGGACGTGGGTCGATTCCAGGAGGTCCACGCCGCGGGTGACATGGCTCACCTTCTGCTCGGCATCGTCTACCACCACGGCCAGATGATAGGAGATGCCGATGTCCTTGCGCATGATGACGACGTCTCCCAGTAGATGGGCATCGACGGTGACCGTTCCTTGAAGCTGGTCGTGGAAGTCGAGGGCTCCCACCTGCCGGGAGGCGAGTTCGGCGTCCAGTCTCCAGGCATGGGATTCCCCGTGATCGATGCGCTGTTGGCGCTCATCGCGCGAGAGGCGCTTGCAGGTTCCCGGGTAATGGTCGCCTCCCGGACCGTGGGGGGCACCACCCATGGCTTCGATTTCCGCCTGGATTTCCTTGCGGGTGCAGAAGCAGGGATAGAGCAGGCCGCGGGATTGCAGCTGCATGAAGGCGGTCTGATAAGCCTCTCCGCGCTCACTCTGCCGTGGAGTCTCCTCATCCCAGTCCAGCCCCAGCCAGCGCAGGTCCCTGCGGATGTCTACCTCATGCTCCGGTCGGCTGCGGCTGACATCGATGTCTTCCATGCGCAGCAGGAAGCGGCCCTCGTTCGAGCGCGCCAGATCCCAGGCGACCCAGGCGGCGAGGGCGTGCCCGAGGTGCAGTTGGCCCGTCGGGCTGGGGGCAAAGCGGGTCACGACAGGCATGTCCGGTTTTCTCATGGCCTCGTGTTGGGGGACAAAGAAAATCCCCGTCCGGGACGATCCGAACGGGGATTTGCCATCTCGCAACAAGTGATGGCTTCAAGGGACCTGAGGGGCTCGCTGTTTTCTGGCTGGGCAGTCGAGCCGGATTCAGGCGCTTAGGATAGCACGGATTGGATCCGAGCCGGATGGGAGGGAGGCTTGTCTGAAAAGAGGGAGGGTTGCTTTGATGAGGGGGCGCTTCAGGGCTGGGCCTGGGTCGGCACATAGAGCTCGGAGCCCTTGGCGAGGATGGTTGCGCTGGTGAGGGTCAGATCGTTGAGCGAATTGAGGCGTCCGATGTCGGTCCCGTATTTGGAGGCAAAGTCGGCGTAGCTGATTTCCTCGTTCACGGTGACCGCGACGATTTTTTTCTCGCTGCTGGCCGGTGCAGGCTCGGTGGCGGCTTCGGGCTCACTGCTCGCCACGGTTTCGGTCGTGCCGGTCGGCTCGGGCGTGGATGATGCCTTCGCCGCTGGGGCGGGAGTCGTGGCCTTCGGGGAGTCTTGGATGGCGGCTTCAGCTCCGGCCACAGGCAGTTTGATCTTGCGTCCGGTGTAGAGCTGGGTCGCCGGGGCATCCGGGTTGGCGGCCATCAGTTCATCGAGGGGGATCTTCAGGCGGCGCGAGAGGCTGTAGTAGGTGTCACCGTCTTGGATGGTGTAGATCTTGGGCGCGGGCGCTTGCTGGGGAGTTGCAGGTGCCGAGGCGATGGCCGTCTTGGCACCGCTGGGAAGTTTGAGCACCTGACCGGGGTGGATGACCGACTCCAGGGTCAGGCCATTGACGGCAGCGATTGCCTCGGTGCTGCAGCCGGTCTTGCGGGCGATTTTCATCAGTCCATCACCAGGTTGAACGGTGTAGCTTGCATCTCCCGCCGCCACGGCTTCTTCCACGGGTGCGATGGGCGGCTCTTCGGTGGTCGGCGCGGTTTCCTGGACGGAGGCACCGCGCAGGGCGGCGAGCTCGGACTTCAGTTTGAGGATTTGTTGCTGCTTGGCGGAGCAGTTCGGGCAGTTGCCCTCGACGTTGGCAATTGCGAGTTCGGTCTGGGCCAGGGCGAATGGGCTGGAGAGCGCAAGGAGCAGGCTGGCCATGGAGAAGGTGGCTTTCATGGGCCTACCCTTAATCAAATGCGAATCATAAAGACAAGAAGAAATTAAAGTTTTCTTAATGAAAACCAATGAGTTGTGGCTCAGAAATAGGTGAAATTGTAAGGCCTGAGCAGGGGACACACATGGCAAGCGATGTATGTCCCCGGGCGAACGAAAGCCAATGGGCCTCAGCTGCCCGGGCGGTTTCGCCCGCGAGGGGACATGCAATTCTTTTGCGCAGCAAAAGTTGCGTGTCCCCACTCAGGCCAAGCGAGCCGCGAAGGGCCAAAAAAGCGCCCGCTTCGCAGGAGGCGCTTGGAAATCACAGTTGCTGGCGAAGCCTCACGCCCTCCCCACGTAGGAATTGTCCTCGGTCTTGATGGTGATGCGCTCACCTTCGTTGATGAAGAGCGGAACCTGGACTTCGAGACCGGTCTGGAGGGTGGCCGGCTTGAAGACGTTGTTGGCGGAGTCGCCCTTGACGCCTTCGGAGGATTCGGTGACCTCCATGGTCATGGTTTGCGGCACCTCGATGGCCACCACCGCACCATCGGCGATGAGCAGGGTGTAGGTCTCGCCATCGATGAGGTAGTCCTTGATGGGTTCGATCAGGTCCTCGTGTACCACCACGTCCTCGAAGGTTTCGGGATGCAGGAAGTGGTAACCGCTGCTGTCGTTGTAGGAATACTCGTGGGGGTTGCGCTCAAGCACCACGCCCTCCATCGAGTCGTTGGAAGTCATGCGCAGGTTGGAAACCTTGTTGGTGGCCACGCTGCGGATGGACATTTGCACGTAGGAGGCCATGCGCGGTGGCGTCTTGAGTTCGTGCTCGATGACGAGGCAGATGTCGTTGTTGTGGCGGACGGCGTGTCCCTTGCGGAGGTTGATGACGGGTGTGCTGGCCATGATAGGTGGGTCGGAGGGCGCTGAGCTAAGAGCTGGCGCGGGGGGCTTGCAAGCTCCGAATTGGCGCGTGGGGCCTCAGCCCTTCTGGCTCTTGATCCAGTCTGCAATTTGCTGGTCGTCGTCTTCCGCGGCCCAGACCCGGCGCAGAAAGTCGGCGGGGTGCAAGTTGCCGTTCTCGCGCAGAAACTTGCGGTCGCCGCCGCAACAGAACATCAGGTCCGGATCGAGTTCGCCGCGCAGCTTGGCGCGGGCCTTGGCGAGGATGCGGGGCAGGTAGGTGATGCCGTCCATCGCCTCGGGCTTGCCGGGAATGGAGTCGCCGGTGACCGGCTCGGCCTTGGAGGCTTCTCCCTCTTGGACGACGGTGAAGAAATCGCGGCGGGCGGAAGCCACCAGCACGGCGGTGGAGGGGGTGGGGTCGCCGCCCTCGGCAAAGTCCTCGACGAAATCGAAGAACTCGCGCGGCTTGTAGCCGATGCTGGCGAGAAAGCCGAGATCTTCGTCGCTGTAGTAGGTGGTGAAATCCTTGTTGCCGTCCTTGTATTTTCCAAGGCAGCGCTCAAAGAGGGCGAGATAGGAGTCGTTCCAGTTCATATGCACCCGTTAACGCGGGAATCCAGCCCATGCAAGTGGACGATTGTCCGGCTCCCCCTGCGGGTCAGTCCGGGATAGGCGTTCAACATTACAGCTTTTCGAGGCTGTAGTCTTCCTTGCCGTCCTTCATCACCCAGCCCTTGTCCTTGAGTTCGTCGCGCAGCGCATCGGATTCGGCCCAGTTCTTGTCGAGGCGGGCCTGCCAGCGTTTGGCGGCGATCTCCTGGATCTCGCCGGGAATCTCGACGGACTGCTCCTCGGGCAGGGTCAGACCGAGGGCACGCAGCACGCGGTTGAAGCCGGCTAGGGCGGCGGCGGCTTCCTTGCCCTCAAGCGAAGCCGATTCCTTGAGGCCGGTGAAGAGGTGGCCGATGGCGGCCGGGGTGTTGAGGTCCTTGTTGAGGCTGTCCCAAGCGGTCTGGAAGGGACCAAACTCGGCGGAGTCCAGAGAGATCAATTCGCCACCCATCTGCTCGGCGAGCTTGTGAGCACCCTTGGCCAGCTTGCCCAGTGCTTCGCGGGCGGCGGAGAGCGAATCGAGGGTGAAGTTGAGTTGCTTGCGGTAGTGGCCGCTGATGAGCACGTAGCGCACCTCCATGGCGGTGTGTCCCTTGGCTTCGAGATCCTCGAGGGTGTAGAGGTTGCCGAGGCTCTTGGACATCTTGCCGCCGTCCACCAGCAGGTGGGTGATGTGGTACCAGTGCTTGGCGAACTCGCCACCACAGGAGCAGGCACTCTGGGCGAGTTCGTTCTCGTGGTGGGGGAAGACCAGGTCGACGCCGCCGGAGTGGAGGTCGAAGGTGTCGCCGAGGTATTCCTTGATCATCGCCGAGCATTCGAGGTGCCAGCCTGGACGGCCTTCGCCCCAGGGCGAGGACCAGTAATTGTCGCCGTCCTCGGGGCGGCGCGCCTTCCACAGGACAAAGTCCGAGACGCTGTCCTTTTCATACTCGTCGGCATTGGCGCGCTCGTTCTGGGTCTTGCCGAGGTCGAGCTCACGGGTGTCGAGACGGGAGAGTTTGCCGTAGTCCTCGAAGGAGGAGATCTTGAAGTAGACCGAGCCGTCGTCCGAAGCATAGGCGTGGCCCTTGTCGATCAGGGCTTCGATCATCGCCACCTGCTGGGGGATGTGCTCGACGGCACTCGGTTCGATGTGGGGCTCAAGCAGGCCGAGCTTTTCGCAGTCGGCGTGGAACTTGGCGCTCCAGCCAGCGGTGAATTCACGAAGGCTTTTGCCGGCTGCCTGGGAGTCGCGGATGGTCTTGTCGTCGACATCCGTGATGTTGCGAACGTGCAGGGTGGGGGTGCCACCGGTTTCGAGGGTCCGGCGCAGCACGTCCTGGAGCACGAAGGTGCGGAAGTTGCCGATGTGGGCCGGTCCGTAGACGGTCGGGCCACAGCAGTAGAACCGGTAGGTCTTGCCATCGATGGGCGCCAATTCCTTGTCGGTCCGGGTCAGGGTGTCGAAAAGCCGCATGGCGGGGGGTTTAGGCGGCATGGCGCTTCGAGCCAAGAGCGAAGAGGGGGACGCGGGGATTTTTGTCGATTTCCGGGGTTGGGATTCAGCCTGAGCTGCGCTATCTGAGCCTTGCATGCAGTCCGATACTACATCCGGTAAGCGAGGGGGGCTTCAGACCCTGGCGGTCATCGCCATGCTGCTGATCCTCGCCGCCTCGCTGTTGGCCGGTTCGCTGTTGGTTTTGGTCCTCACAACCGGACTGCTGTGGATCCTCGTCGGCAAAGTCTGTGCGATGCTGGGCAAGGGCAATGACTGGGAAGCATGGAGCAGGATACTGCTCGAAACACTCGAGGCACCTGTCACTGGCTTGTTGTTGCTGGTGGCGCTTTTCATCCTTCTGGCCTGGTTGACTTCACTTTTGGGTAACCGTTACCGGAATCAAATGGGGCCCCAATGGCTCAGGCGGGTATTTGCGGGGATGGACTGGATGCTGGTTGATCCGCGAGTCAAGCAGGTTGCAGCAGCGATTCTCGTCATGTTCTTGCTGTCTGTCGTGGTGGTGAGCGCCCTGATGGGCTGGCGTCACCTGCCCGAATTCTGGGCGGACTGGATTGGG
>JAWVYP010000162.1:0-6467 GCA_033722655.1 Akkermansiaceae bacterium
ACTCCCGCAATCCGCATGCTGACCCTTCTCAAGATCCGCAATCTCGCCCTCGTCGATGAACTCGTCTGGGAACTCGGTCCCGGCCTGGTCGGCGTGACCGGTGAAACCGGTGCCGGCACATCGGTGATCGTCGGTGCGCTCAAGCTGGTGCTCGGCGAACGCGCCGACAAGTCGCTGATCCGCACCGGCGAGGATCAATGCAGCGTGGAAGCCGTGTTCGAGCTCGGCCATTCGGATGCCATCGGCGCCATCCTCGAGGAAGGTGGGCTGGATCCACTCGACGACAAGCAGCTCATCATTCGCCGCAGCATCGGCCAGAGCACCAACCGCCAGTTCGTCAACGACTCGCCCGTGACCCTCAACCTGCTCAAACGCATCGGCGAGCATCTGGTCGACCTCCACGGCCCCCACGATCACCAATCCCTGCTCTCCACTGAACGACAGTTGGCCATGCTTGACGCCTATGCCGACGCGGCGGATGCCAGTAATGCCTACCGCAAGGCGCACCGCGAGTGGCGCGTCAAACAGAGCGCCTACGACGAACTGCGCGACGCCGAGGCCGCCAGTGACCAGGAACTGGAGCTGCTGCGCCATCAGTTGGAGGAAATCGACGCCGCCCGAATCAATCTCGACGAACAGCAGGATCTCGAAGACCGCTACCGTCGCAGCTCCAACGCCAGCCGTCTGGTGGAAAGCGCCTCGGCGGCCGTTGCCGCCCTGGGTGGTGAGGAAGGCGTGACCGAGCGCATCGCCGAGGTGCGACGTCTGGTGCGCGAACTCGAAAAGCTCGATCCCTCCATTGCCGAACTCACCAGTGGGCTCGAAACCGCCGCGCTTGAGCTGCAGGAGCTCGAAAACAACCTCAGCGACTACGCCGAGGAACTCGACATCGATCCACAGGAAGCGGCGGCGCTGGAGGAGCGCATCAATCTGATGGAGTCGCTCAAGCGCAAGTATGGCCCCTCACTCGAAGACGTGCTCGCCCGCCGTGAAACCACGGCCGCCCGCCTCGACTCCATCGAGAACCGCGGTGAGAAACTCGAGGCCCTTCAGCAGGAGCTCGAACGCTGCCGTGCGGAGGTCAATCAATGCGGCAAGAAGCTGTCCGCTTTGCGCAAGAAGGCCGCGCCCAAGTTGGCCAAGGAAATCACCCGCCAACTCATCGACCTCGGCTTCAAGCAATCGAACTTCGAGATCCAGCTCGAGAGTCAGGGCGAGCCAAGCAGCCATGGGCTTGAGGACGTCGAGTTCCAGTTCGGTCCCAACCCCGGCGAGCCGCTGCAAGCGCTGCGCCAGATTGCTTCCTCGGGTGAAATCTCACGCGTCATGCTGGCACTCAAGACCGCGCTCGCCGACCAGGACGACACTCCGCTGATGGTCTTCGATGAGATCGACGCCAACGTCGGAGGCGAGATCGCCCGTGCCGTCGGTCGCAAGATGGCCGCACTGGGCACCCGCCACCAGGTGGTCGCCATCACCCACTTTCCACAAGTTGCGGCCACTGCCAGCCTGCACTTTGTGGTCGAAAAGGAAGTCACCCAAGGCCGCACCCGCTCGCGCCTCTTCCCCGTTCAGGGCGAGACTCGCATTCAGGAACTGGTGCGCATGCTCGGCGGCGGTGGAGAGCAAGTCCGCGCCATGGCGGCCTCGCTCCTGCAGGCGACCGAGTGATCAGCGCGAACGCTCCCGTAGCCTCTCGACCAGGCCAAGGAACTCGGCGCGGTCCTCGTTGGGGTCATTGGCAAGGCCGGGCTTGGCCAGCTGGATGACCTTGTTCCAGGAGACTTCGGACACTTCGTCCATGCCGCGCAGCTTCATGCCGAAGAGGGCGACGGAGGCGGCGAAACGGGCATCCGCATCCGCCCGCTGCCAGGCGGTGGGCTCGCCCTTGATCACCGTTTCCTGCAGCGCACTGACATCACCCTGCGGGTGCTTGTGGCGCAGCTTGAGGGTCAGCCACTCATCACTGGGGCCCTCGACCACGGACTCGATGGGTTTCTGATACTTGAGGCCCTTGAGGCCGGGATTGGCCATCTTCAACAACTCTGCCGGAATGATTTCGTAGAAAGCGGTCACGCTGTGACCGGCACCGATGTCACCGGCATCCACCTGATCGTTGTCGAAGTCTTCGGTCTCGAGCACCCGGTTGGCGTAACCGATGAGGCGATAGGCGCCGACCTTCTTGGGGTTGAACTCGACTTGGATTTTCACGTCCTTGGCAATGGTCACCAGGGTGCCCGTCAACTTGGTCAGGAAGACCTTGCGGCCCTCGCGGATGCCGTCGATGTAGAAGTAGTTGCCATTGCCCTCGTTGCTGATCGCCTCGAACATGGCATCGTTGAGATTGCCGGTGCCGAAGGCAAGGGCGCTGAGATAGATGTTGGCCGCGGCGCGCTCCTTGACCAGTGCGACGAGTTCATCGTCGCCGGTAAGGCCCACGTTGAAGTCGCCGTCACTGGCAAGGATCACACGATTCACACCCTCCTCCACAAAGTTTTCGGCAGCCAGCTGGTAGGCCTGCTTGATGCCGGCTTCCCCATTGGTCGAACCGCCGGCATGCAGATTGTCGAGGGCCTCAAGCGCCCTGACGCGGCCGGATTCGGTCATGCGGGTGGGCGGCAGCACCACTCCTTCCCTTCCCGCATAAACCACATAGGCCACCCGGTCGCGCTCGTCGAGCTGGTGCAAGAGCAGTTTCAGCGACTCCTTGACCAGGGGCAGCTTGTCGGAGTTCTGCATCGAGCCGGAGACGTCGATGAGAAACACCAGGTTGGAAGCGGGACGTTTGGCCGCCTCGACTTCCCGGCCCTTGATGCCGACCTTGACCAGCATGTTGCGCTCGTTCCAGGGGCAGGTCATGAGTTCCTTATGCACCGCGAAGGCCCTGCCATCCTCGGGTCCTTCGTAGTCATAGTCGAAGGCATTGATGCACTCCTCGATGCGCACGGCATCGGCAGGAATCCGCTGACCGCTCCGGATCATGCGACGCAAGTTGGCATAGGAGGCGTTGTCGACGTCGATGGAAAAGGTCGAGAGCGGACTTTTGAGTGGATGGCGCCAAACTTGGTCGACCAGTGGGCCGTAACGCTCGTTGCGATATGAATTTGCTTGCCGGTCATGTGGACCAGGCAGGTGACCTCGCGGGGTGCGGTATGCCATGGCGCCGCCGAAGCCGTTGCCGCCCCAAGCAGCGCCGAACTCATCGTCGGTTCCAACATCGATGCTCGGCATGGAATATGCGACATCAGGCACGGGCACTCCCGGGCCGCCCAGTCCCTGAGCGGTGATCACCTTGGAGGATGATGCGTCGGGGGAAGAGGGCCTCCTGGCACTGAAGGCCACTCCGGCGCGGCGATCCGATGAGGTGCTGTCGGGTGCCTGATCGTTGCCGTGCTCATAGGCAAAGAGAAAGCTGTTCTCGCCGGCATGTTCACTGCCCGGATCAATGAAGAGCGAGAGCGCAAATCCGAAGCCCAATACCAAGACGGCCGCAACCGCACCGGAAACCAGCAGCCGGCGCAGGTTGATGCCATCACCCTCGCGCGAATGGCGTAGCGTTTCTTCCATCATGGCAATCTCGATCTGGCGGATTGCCTCCTCGCGGTCGCTTTCGGATCTCGCCTGCTCGCGCAGCAGCGAATCCATCAATTGGTCTGCGATCGCTTCTTGCTTGTCGGAATGGTCGTTCATGGTTTCAGGAAAGCTTGGGGGTGTGGTTTTCCAGGCACTGGCGTAGCGCCTGGCGGGCGCGCTCGAGGCGCTTGCGGAAGGTCGCACCGTTGATTTCGAGCCGGGAGGCGGCCTCTTCGGTGGAAAGTTGTTCGTCGTAGTAGGCCGCCACACTCTGGGCGAGGGCTTCGGGCAACTGCTCACGGCAGAGGCTGAGGCGGTCAAAGACTTCGGGACGGTCCGCCTGCCATTCGGAGATCTGGTGCTCGATGCGCGCCAGGGTTTCGTGGGTCATGCCGATCTCGCGCTTGCCCCGGCGACAGGACTCGCGCCATTTGTTGCGCACAATGCCGCGCAGCCAGCTGCCGATGTCGCGGGTGACATCAAACTTGGAAATGTTATCCCAGGCAGTCACAAAGGCATCCTGGACCACCTCCTGCGCCCGGACTGCGTCGCCCCCCGTCATCATGCGGGCATAGGCGCTGAGGCTGGCATGATGCTCGCGCACCAGCCCGGAGAAGGTTTCTCGGTTCATGACGGCTTTTTGGGGCGATGGCTGGGCTGCGAAATGCATGGTGTTCTATCCTCATTGCCATGAGTGGTCCTTTTTGTGACATTTAAATTGAAAAATGACCAGTTCCCGCCGTTTTTGAGCCCATCAGAGCATCCATCATCAGACAAAATCCCAACTCCGTAGCGCTTTCATGAGCAAGAAAGAGGACATGTCCAAACTCAGCGTCGCAGCCGCAGAGCAACCCGCCGCGTCGGAATGGCGCGCGTGGCTGCGCGAGCATGGTCCGAAGCTGCTGCTTTTCGCCCGGCAACAGACCCGCAGTCACGAGGATGCCGAGGACGTCCTCCAGGATGCCGTGGTGAAACTCGTCGACAAGGTCCGCAAGGGCGAATTCGTCGGCGGCAGCGATGCCTGGCAGGCCTACCTCTACACCACCATCCGCCGCCTTGCCATCGACCTCAGCCGCCGCACCGATCGCCGCAAGAAGCGCGAGGATGTGGTCGTCACCGACAGCTCCCTGGACACGACCACCCATCCCTGGTTCGAGGGCAATTCCTCCGACGATGAGATCCGCGACCAACTCGAGGCCAAGCTCAAGGAACTGCCCCCCAAGTTTGCCGAAGTCATTGTCATGAAGGTTTGGGGCGAGAAGACATTTGCCGAAATTGGTGAGGCTCTCGAAATTTCCCAAAACACAGCGGCCTCGCGCTATCGCTATGGACTTGAAGCCCTGAAGAAAAGTCTCGCCGGCGCCCGCCGCCGCGGCGACTTGCCCATCTGAAATCGGCCTCCCATCCATCCGGCAAGCCCCCACAGCCCCCCACCCCCCACCGAACCATGAAAGACAAGCCACACGAGATCGAATCCCAACTCCGCGACCAGCAAGCTGCGCAACTGGACCCCGCCTTGTTGGATCGACTCGAGGCCGCCCTCGAAGGCGAACTCACCCAGCTTTCCAAGGCTGAACTGGCCTTTGAGGCCGAACTGCGCGCCATCCGGCCGGATCCCATGGGTCCAGACCTTCTGCGAAGCCTCGAAGCTGAAGTCGAGGGGCTGCCTGCACCCACCCAGGTGAATGTTCTTCCCTTCCCTGGCCCCAAGGAGACATCCAGCCAACGCTCCGAGCGCAAACCTATTTCCGGCTTGGCCGTCGCGGCTGCCGTGGCCCTGCTCGGCGCCCTCACCGCCATCCTCTTCGATCCTGCCCCGACCGGCCAGGTCACCGCAGGCCAGCAGCCCCCGACCGGCCAACAGGCTCCAGCAGACAGCCCGCTCCCTGAAGTTGTCCCAGCTGAGGCCGTGACGCCTGCAAAATTCAGCCGCGACCTCAACGAAACCCTTCATCAGGGCTACATCTGGCCGGCCAACGAGGAGCCTCATCGCGTGCTCAAGGTCACCTATACCGATCGCCTCAGCGTGCAGGGCGAGGACGGCGTGACCGTCGAAGTCGAGCAACCCAAGGTGGAATACTACCTGCTGCCGACCGAGTCCCATTAGCCCGGATCGTTCATGATTCTCGTGGGCGAGGCGCAGGAATTTTCGATCTTGCCAAGGCCGACGCTGAAAACGCAGTTCGGGCTGAGTTGGCACTCTGTCCAACTGCGTTTTCGAGGAGAACGCAGGCAAGATCGGCAAGGACAAGCCGCAGACCGAGGTTTCATGAACGATTCGGGCTCCTAGGTGGCGTTTTTAAACAAGCGGTGGCGGACTCATCGCTTTCCACAGTGATATGAGCAGACACAGAACTCCGATTTATTCCTTTCTGCTGGCATTGCTGGCAACTCCGGCATGGGCCATCGAGCCCCCGGCAGAAGAAGCCGCCCCGCCCGCCCCGCCAGCGGTCGATGAAAAACAGCCCGCTGTGCAAGCCGATCCCGTCAAGGACGTCGCCTACCTGGGCATTGTCAGTGGTCCCATCCCCAAGGCGCTCTCGGTCCACCTGGGCGTGCGCAACGGCGAGGGTGTCATTGTGCGCTCGGTGATGCCGGAAGGCCCCGCCGAAAAGGCCGGCATCCAGACTCACGACATCATCCTCACCGTCGATGACACCCCGGCTTTTTCCCCGGAGGACCTCTCCAAGGCCATTGCTTCGAAGCAACCCGATGATGAAGTCAAGATCGGTCTCATCCAACGCGGCGAGGGTTCCGAACTGGTGGTCAGGCTCGGCAAACGCCCCGACGCCATCGCGCAAGGACCAAACCGCGAGGATCTTGCGGCTCCTGGCATCGGCCCGTTTGGCGAAGAATTGCTCCGTAATATGCTCAACGGCCGGATGCATGGATTG
>JAWVYP010000163.1:0-6448 GCA_033722655.1 Akkermansiaceae bacterium
AGGGTGGTGACGAGCACGCGTTCTTGACGATCCACGCGCTGACGGCAGAGTTCGATGGTTTCATCGATCTGGCCCTTGAGCGGGCGCAGGGTGATGACGGGATCGAGCAGGCCGGTGGGGCGGATGATTTGCTCGACGATGAGTGGCGTGCCGCGCTTGCCCGGATCGAAGTCGCCTACGTCCTCGTCGTTGCCGCTGGGAATGGTTTGCAGGGCCTTGAGGTCGGTGACCCCTCCTTCGCGGCGGGACTTCACCGGGATGTAGCTCTTGTTCTCGGGGCGGGAGTTGAGGATTTCGAAGGGGCCCGGGGTGGCAGACACATAGACGCGCTGACCGGTCATCTTCATGAATTCCTGGAAGCGAAGCGGCCGGTTGTCCAGCGCACTGGGCAGGCGGAAGCCGTGATCGACCAAGACGGTCTTGCGGCTCTTGTCGCCCTCGTACATGCCGCCGATCTGGGGGATGGTGACGTGGCTCTCATCGACGAGCAGCAGGAAGTCGCGGGGGAAGAAGTCGAGCAGGGTGTAGGGACGCACGCCAGGCCTGCGGCCGGTGATGTGGCGCGAATAGTTCTCGATGCCCTGGCAGAAGCCCATCTCGGTCATCATTTCCAGGTCGTAGTCGGTGCGCATGCGCAGGCGTTGGGCTTCGATCAGCTTGCCTTCCTTTTCGAGTTCGGAAACGCGCTGGTCGGCTTCCTCGCGGATGGCGACGATGGCCTTCTTCATCTTGTCGCGCGAGGTGACGAACTGCTTGGCGGGGAAGAAGGTGTGGCTGTTGTCGGTGTCGATGGTCTTGCCGCTGGTGGTGTTGATGCTGCTGATGCGCTCGATCTCGTCGTCGAAGAACTCGACGCGAATGGCGGTCTCTTCCAGGTAGGCGGGACGGACCTCGACCACGTCACCGCGCACGCGGAAATGGCCGCGGCCAAAGGTGATGTCGTTGCGCTCGAAGAGCAGGCCGACCAGGGACTCGAGGAATTGCTCGCGGGTCAGGGTCTGGCCGACATGGATGGGCAACATCATGTTCTCGTAGTCCTCGGGAGAGCCCAGACCGTAGATGCAGGAAACCGAGGCAATGACGATGGTGTCCTGACGGGTTAGCAGGGAACCCATGGTGCTGAGGCGCAGACGCTCGATCTCATCGTTGATGGAGCTGTCCTTCTCGATGTAGGTGTCGCTGCGGGGGATGTAGGCCTCGGGCTGATAGTAGTCGAAGTAGGAGACGAAGTATTCGACGGCGTTGTTGGGGAAGAAGTTCCTGAACTCGGAGTAGAGCTGGGCGGCGAGCGTCTTGTTGTGGCTCATGATCAGCACCGGCTTGTCCTGGCGTGCGATCAGGTTGGCCATGGTGAAGGTCTTGCCCGAACCGGTGACGCCCAGGAGCGTCTGGTGGCGGTTGCCGACTGCCAGCGACTTCGAGAGCTTCTCGATCGCCTGCCCCTGGTCGCCGCGGGGCTCGTAATCACTGACCAGTTCAAATGCCATGCTCGGCCTTTACCCTTAGGGCCATTCGGGCTTGCTGCAAGCTGAAGCCCAACCCATGCGTATTTCCAGGCTAGCCTGGAAATTTCATGAAACCTCGGTCTGCGGCTTGTCCTTCCCGATTTTGCCTGCGTTCTCCTTGAAAACGCAGTTGGACAGAGTGTCAACTCAGCCCTGACTGCGATTTCAGCGTCGGCCTTGGCAACATCGAGAATTCCTGCGCCTCGCCCACGAGAATCATGAAATATCCGGGCTAGGAGCCCCAGTGAATCGCCATGTCGACTTTTCCGCCCGGCGCGGTGACGACTGGGATCTGAAAGGCCTCGGCCGGTGCGAAAACGAGGCCAAGACCCGACTGACGCGCAAGAAGAGGTGCGAGGAGGATCTCAAGCGCCTGTGCTTCGAGGTCAGGCAATTGCCCGAGGCTGTCGAGTGGTCAGCTTTCGCGATCCCGCATCAGGCGCTCCTCGATGTCGCCGAGGACGGTCGGCACATTGAGCATCAAGGGGTGGAGAGGCACCCAGTGGCGCCTGTTTTCCGCGCGCTCCCAGATCGAGCTGGTGGATGGCACGATGATCAGGTCCAGTGGCGTGCGGTAGGAGGTGATGGGCATGTTACCGAGATTGTCCTCGGTGGACGCGAGTTGCTTCAGAAACTTGCTGCCGCGCCGCATCTGATAGGCTCCCTTGCCGAAGTAGCAGTGGGCGACGACGGTGCCGTGATGCGGGGTGGCCACCGTGATGAATTGCTTGCAGCGTTTCGCCCCCTCCATGTTCTGCAGGTAGTAGCGCGAAACCAGTCCGCCCATGCTGTAGCCGACAATGGAGAAGTCCTGAGTGGGTCCGAGCTTCTCATGGATTTGCTCTTTCATGGACTCGGCCAGAGCCTCGATGCCCACCCGGCCGTCGGAGGGTTCCAGCCTGATCACGTGGCAGCCGACGTTCTTCTCCTCCAAGCGCTTGCGCAGCATCTTGTAGTTGCGGCCGTCTTCCAGAAAGCCGTGAACCATGACCACGTGCATGTCGGGCTCTACGGCGGCAGAGCTTGGGGGTGGCTTCGCGCTCGGACAACAAGAGGAGAGCCAGATGGCGATGCCCAGCATGGAAAGGAGACGCGTCATGGATCAACCGGGGGGCCATTCGAGGGGGCGGCCGCCCAGCAGGTGGACGTGCAGGTGGGGAATGGCCTCACCACCATCCTTGCCGTTGTTGATCACCAGCCGGTAGCCGCTCTCGGCAATGTCGAGATTGCGCGCAATCTGAGCGGCGGTCTTTAGAAGATGGCCGAGGACGGGAGTGTCTTCGTCACTGGCTTCTCCCACGCGGGGGATGGGCTTGCAGGGAACCACCAGCACGTGGACCGGTGCCTTGGGGTCGATGTCGCGGAAGGCAATGCAGGTTTCGTCGCGATGCAGGATCTCGGCCGGGATCTCCTCGTCGCGGATCTTTTCGAACAGGGTCTTGTCGGACATTGCAGCCAGATTGGGGTCGGGAACGGAGCACATCAAGCGATCAGGCACAAAAAAAACGGCCACCGAGATGGTGGCCGTTGAAAAAATTTACTTGGGTGCGGTCATCAGTCCTCGCTCTTCTCAGAGGCGGCACCGCTGTTGAAGCGCCAACGGACCTTGTTGCGCTTGGAAGCGGAACGAAGCTTGCGGGCCTTGCGCTCGGTCGGGGTTTCAAAGGCGCGACGGCGGCGCATTTCTTCGAGGATGCCTTCCGAATCCAGTTTGGATTTGAGACGCTTGAGAGCACGATCGACGGGCTCGCCTTTTTTGAGATTCACTCCACGCATGTAGTCTTTGGGGTCGTTGGTATGATGTTCGGGTGCTGAACGGGGCGGGGTTCTTCGTTGCAACGCGGCTTTTTGTCAAGGCAGAACCCGGCAAACCGCCGCAATTCGCCGATTCAGGAGCATTTGATGGCTCATCGTTCGGATTTCAGGGAATCCAGCAGTCCCTGACAGGCATCCTCAAGCAGTTCGATGACCCGCTCGAATCCTTTTTGGCCGCCATAGTAGGGATCTGGGATGTTTTCGGATTGAAGCTGCTGCAGGTGATCGATGATGCCTTGCACCTTGGCGCGATGCTCCGGGTCTTCCGAGAGGCTCAGGACGTCGGCCAGATTGTCCTCGTCCATGGTGAGGATCCGGTCGAATTGCTCCAGATCCCCGGCCACGATCTGGCGTGAGCGGCCGCATACCTCGTAGCCACGGTCGCGGAGTGCCTCGGTCATGCGGGAATCGGGTGGGTTGCCGGCGTGGTAGCCAATGGTTCCGGCGGAATCGATTTCGAAGGCCTCCTCAAGTCCGGCTTCGCAGACCAGCTTGCGGAAGATGATCTCGGCCGCGGGAGAGCGGCAGATGTTGCCCATGCAGACGAAGAGAATGCGTTGCGGCCTGTCCATGACAGGTGATCGCCACGGAGTGCTTGACTGGCAATGGCAAAATCGGGAAACCGACTTGGTTCCGGTCTCCGCCCGTGACCAAACTCGGCCATGTCCGCCTCATCCCGCCTTCGCCTGCGCCTGTTTCCCCGGGCGGAGACGGCTGTGCGCAAGGGCCACCCCTGGATCTACGCCGACAGCATCAAGGAGCAGAACCGGGAGGGAGAGGCGGGGGAACTGGCGGTGATCTACGACAAGCGGGACCGCTTCATGGCCATCGGCCTCCATGAGCCCGAGTCGCCGATCCGGGTGCGGGTGGTCCATCTGGGCGCTCCCGTGACCATCGATGCCGATTGGTGGCGCGGTAGGTTGCAGGACGCTGCCCGACGGCGGGAAGGCATCCTTGCAGCCGGAGGCACCACCGGACTGCGACTGGTCAACGGCGACAGCGAGGGCTTTCCAGGACTGATCATCGACCGCTACGCCGACACCCTGGTGGTCAAGCTCTACACCTCGGCCTGGCTTCCGCGCTGGAGGGAGATGGAGTCACTCATCCGGGAAGTGTTTGCGCCGCGTTTTCTGGTGCTGCGCCTCAGCCGCAATCTTCAGGCCACGGCCAGTGAGCATTGGGGGCTGGAAGAGGGCTACGTGGGTGAAACTGGTGAGGAGCTCGTGGTGTTCGAGGAAAACGGGATTCGTTTCGAGTCGGCAGTGGTCCGGGGACAGAAGACGGGCTTCTTCCTCGATCAACGCGAGAATCGGGCGCGGGTCGAGCACTTGGCAGCGGGCAGAAAGGTTCTCAATGTTTTCAGCTTTTCGGGTGGCTTCTCGCTGTATGCGGCCCGGGGTGGCGCGACGGAAGTGACCGATCTCGACATCAGCGCCCATGCCCTGGCCAGTGCCCAGGCGAATTTCGAGTTGAATCAGGCCGATTCAAAGGTCCCCCGGGCCCGGCATCAGCGCGTGCAGGCAGATGCCTTTGAATGGCTGAAGGGCTGCCGTGGGAAGTTTGATCTGATCGTTGTCGATCCCCCTTCGCTCGCGAAGCGAGAGCGCGAGCGGGAAGGGGCGATCCAGGCCTACGAAACACTCAACCGCCGCGCGATCGGATTACTGGCACCAGGCGGGGTGCTGGTTGCAGCCTCCTGCTCGGCGCACGTCTCTGCCGACGAGTTCCACCTACTCCTGGATCGCGTGGTCGCGGCATCGGGCGGGTCCTGCCGTGAGCTCTGGCGCAGCGGGCACGCGGTCGACCATCCCGCCACTTTTTCCGAGGCCCATTACCTGAAGGCCAGGTGCTTGGAACGAGTTGGGGGTTTTTGAATTGTTTGTTCTTTGGCCAGGCCCTTGAATGACTCTTTCAGGAATGAAGCCCTTTCACGCAAAGACCGCCTCCGAACAACTTGCCGACCACCTGAGAGAGGAATTGTTGCGTGGGCGCTGGACCGGAACCATGCCCGGCCAACATCAATTGCTGACGGAATTGGGAACCGGCATGGAGACCATCCGAAGTGCCCTGGAAATCCTCCAGAAGCAGGGTTATCTCAAGGCCCAGGGCAAGGGCAAGCGGCGCCTGATTACCATTCCCGAGGAGGCGCAGATCACTTCGCTAAAGGTTCGGGTCCTGCCCTATGACGAGGAAAACAAGATTGCGCCCTTCGTGCTCGATTTCGTCCGCATGGCGCATGACGATGGCCATCAGGTGGAGATCCAGGGCAAGACCCTCTACGACCTCAAGATGAATGCCGACAAAGTCAGTCGCTACGTCAGCCGCTTTCCGGCCGATGCCTGGGTGGTGGTGTCCGGCAAGGGCGAGGTGCTGAAATGGTTTTCCGAGCAGGATTTCCCAACCTTTGCCCTTTTTGGGCGCATCCGGGACATCGAAATCGCCAGTGTCAACGTGCGTCCCTACGAGGCGATTTCTGAATTCGTGAACCGGCTTCTGGACCAGGGGCATCGCCGCATCGTGTGGATGGTGCGCGGGGAACGGCGCAAGCCGAGGCCGGGCGCGCTCGAGCAGCACTTTCTCGACCTCCTCGAGTCGCGCGGCATTGAGGTGGGTTCTTACCACCTGCCGGAATGGGACGAGTCGCGTGAAGGCTTGGAGCGCTGTCTTGACCAGTTGTTCAGGTTTTCCCCTCCCACGGCCATCATCGTGACCGAGGCCCAGCTTTATTTGGCCGTGCAGAATTCGGTCAACCGCAGGGGCATGCGCGTCCCGGAGGACCTGTCCATGGTCTGCATGGATGTGTTTGAGAACGACCCTTCCCTCGATTGGATTACGCCACAGGTCAGTCACTACCGTTGGCATTGGCAGCCGGTGTCACGGCGGATGATGAAGTGGCTCCATAACGTGGCCATTGGCAAGAAGGACCTGGCCCAGACATTCCTGGAGGCGGAATACGTTGAGGGTGAGACGATTGGGCCGGTGCCCGATCCGGGTTCTGCATCCTGAAAACATCCGTGCCGGGATGGCGGGAATGCCACCAGCGAACCTTGTGTTTTCAGTTATGGTTCCTGTGGCTGA
The DNA here is from genome assembly GCA_033722655.1 of Akkermansiaceae bacterium. GTDB lineage: Bacteria > Verrucomicrobiota > Verrucomicrobiia > Verrucomicrobiales > Akkermansiaceae > Luteolibacter. The sequence continues at coordinate 6,399 of JAWVYP010000163.1, forward strand.
GAATGCTGGTCAAGGACTCCAGGATGTCGAGCTTTGTGCCGGCCAATTTC
>JAWVYP010000164.1:0-6410 GCA_033722655.1 Akkermansiaceae bacterium
CGGCGCCGAGTTGCGAGAAGGACCAGGTCGGATGGGTCATCATCTGGATGATGTTGCGCAGGTTCATCTGCGGCGGAATGGAGAGGCCGTTGCGGATCTCCTTGGGACGGTAGGCGAAGGTGGGGGTGTCGGCGAGAATGACGAGCACCTTGGTGCCGGCGGCTGCCGCGCGCTCCAGGAGCTTGTCGCGCAGCTCGTCTTCGGCGGGGTGGTAGAGTTGGAACCACTGCCTGCCCTCGGTGATCTCGGCGATGGTCTCGATGGAGGCGGTGCCGACCGTGCTGAGCACGAAGGGGATGTTGTGGGCGTGAGCGGCCTTGGCGAGAATCTCGCAGGACTTGGGCCACATCAGTCCCTGCAGGCCGATGGGAGCGATGCCGAAGGGCGCGTCGTAGGTCTCGCCGAAGAGTTCGGTCTTGAGGTTGGAGCCCTTGTAGTCGCGGATGTAGTAGGGGCGCAGCTGGACCTCGCGGATGTCGGCGGTGTTGCGCTGCAGGTTGATGTCGGAATTGCAGCCGCCTTCGAGGTATTCGAAGGCGAATTTGGGCATCCGCTTGCGGGCCTTTTCACGCAGGTGCTCGATGGAGGGATATTCGGAGTTGAAATACTCGGTCATGGCAGGGGCTCAAAAGCTAGTGGCTGACCGGCTTTGGGCAAGTCGGGAAAGTTGTTCCGAATGAATTACAAAGGCCAAATCCGATCGTAATGGCTGGGAATGCGGAATTCGGTGAACTTGAGGTCATGAAACTGCCCACTCACAAGCGCATGGTGGATCCGGTCGGACTCGGCACTCCCAAGTTGTTTGCCGAGAAGGAGTCCCGTCCTGGAGAGCCCCTGCGAGACAAGCCCTTGCCGGGGGTCAAAAGAACCCTGACGGACTGCGACAATGGCCGGCTCACGGAATTGTTCACCCGCAAGCCGGAGGAGGCCGTGGCCTGCCCATTGACCAAGGCCTTTGCCTGGGTGGCGATGGGCATGTCAGGCGCCCTGCTCGGCATCGGCCTGATCCTGGCCCGCTTTGTGGATTCGGGCGCCCTGTTGCTGGTGTTCTGGCTCTGCTTCTGCATCATGCACCTCTGCGTGATCTTTTCGCAGGTGATGTCCGACAGCGGCAATGGCACGGGCCTGATGGCTCTGGCCGTGTTTTACGGTGGCTTGCTCCTGTGGTTTCTGACCGAGGGCTTGTTGCCCTAGCCCGGAAATTTCATGAAAGCTCGGTCTGCGGCTTGTCCCTCCCGATTTTGCCTGCGTTCTCCTTGAAAACGCAGTTGGACAGAGTGTCAACTCAGCCCTGACTGCATTTTCAGCGTCGGCCTTGGCAACATCGAGAATTCCTGCGCCTCGCCCACGAGAATCATGAAATATCCGGGCTAGTACAGCGCTGATGAAAGCCGCGGGCTGACGATCCGTCCCATGAGAAGAATCACCCCCAAGAGATTGCTCGACCCTTTTCTGATCGGGACCCCGAAGCTGCACAAGGACAGCAGCAAGCAACAGGGAGATCCCCAACGCGCTGAGCCCTTGCCGGAACTCAAGAAGCTCAAGATCAGCGAGAAGCAGCCGATGATCAGGCGGCTGCCGGACTGGAGAAAGGATCAGAAAACCTCCGAGTCATTGGCCCGGAAAATGGCCATCCTGGGCACCATTTTCTCTGTCCCCTTGCTGATTCTGTGCTGCTTGTGGGCCATGCACGGTCTCGGTGCCGCGGGCAGGGCTGCCACCGTGTCCCTGTTGCTCGGCATGCATTTATGTGTGGCCTGTGCCGTCTTCCCCAGAGACAGCACGGAACTCGGGATTCTGCCGCTGGTGATCTTCTATGGCGGCGCGATCCTGGTCTGGTCCCTCTGGTTGATTTTTTGAATCCGGTTTTCCTGCAATCCGTCCATGACATAGACAAAAAGCAATGCTTAGTATCGCTCATTAGGATGATGAATTTGAAAATTCGATTTGGTTTTGGTGCCGGCCTCTCCTCCCTCGCAGCTCTTGTGCTGTGCCTTGCTCCGGCTTCCGCCCAGCTAGAGACGACCAGCCTCAAGGACTGGATGGCCATTGAGTCCAAGGTGCAGGCGGTCGCGGCCAAGGCATTGCCCTCGACGGTGGCCCTGCTCAGCGAGCGCAGCGGCGCTTCAGGCTCCGGCGTGGTGGTTTCCTCCGAGGGCCTGGTGCTGACTGCGGCCCACGTGATCCAGGGCGCGGAGGAGATGCAGGTGATTTTTCCCAACGGCAAGCAAACCACGGGCAAGGTGCTGGGAGCGAACTACTCCAAGGACATTGCGATGGTCCAGCTGCCCCAGGAAACCGAATGGCCCGCCGTGGAGATCGGCAAGTCCAAGGACCTCAAGGCGGGAGACTGGGTGGTGTCGCTCGGTCACTCGGCCGGTTTCGACTCGAACCGTCCGCCGCCGGTGCGCTTTGGGCGGGTGGTTTCCACCGGCCCGCGCGAATTCCTGACCACGGATTGCACCCTGATCGGGGGAGACTCGGGTGGACCACTCTTTGACCTGGATGGCAAGGTCATCGGCATCCACTCCAATATCGGCGAATCGGTGAACAACAACAACCACTCCGGCATCGAAGGCTTTCACGAGGATTGGCAGCGCCTGCTCGACGGGGAAACCTGGGGCAAGCTGGCGCTCAATCCCTTTGCCAATCCGGAAATGCCGGTGCTGGGCATCGGCATGGGGCAGACCCGTGGAGGGACGGGTGTGGTGGTGGAGAGCGTGGTCCAGGATTCACCGGCCGCTGCTGCAGGCGTGCGCCCGGGTGACCTCATCCTGAGTCTGGACGGCGATGCCATCGAGCATGGCGGCGACCTGCTCACCCTGCTGGCCAAACGCAAGGCGGGCGATCGCGTGTCGCTCGGCCTGATGCGCGGCAAGCAATCGCTCGATGCCGAGGTCGAGCTGATGAAACGAAGCCAACTTTTCAAAGTCAGATGAAATCCGCAATTCACGCCCTCCTCCTGAAATCCCTGCTGCTGGCCCTGTGGCTGCCTGCCTCCGCCGACGACGACATCCCGCTGATGCGTCCGGAGGAAAAGGCCGTGCTGGACGCGCAGGACATCCAGTTCAACCGGACCATCGAGCCGGTGATTGCCGAAGCAGCCAAATCCACGGTGCGCGTCTGGCACCGGGAACGCCTCGAGGCGGGGCGTTACCTGACCTACGGAACCGTTGTGGGCGATGGCCGCGACATCCTCACCAAGTGGAGTGAGGTCCGCAATGCCAGACCCGGCGACTTGCTCATCCAATCCGGCGAGGGGGCGGCCTTTGGTGCCGAATTGCACCGGGTCTATCCCGACCAGGACCTTGCGGTGCTGCGCTTTGAGGGCGAGGCGCTCCAGCCAGTGCAGTGGTCCGAGACCAAGCCCGTGCTCGGGTCCTTCATGGCGGCTCCGCAGCCGGATGGCCGCATGGCAGGTTTCGGCGTGCTCAGCGTGCGTGAACGCAGCCTGCGCGAAGTCGATCAGGCCTTCCTCGGCGTGGTCGGGGACGTCCGTTATTCCGGTCCCGGCGTTCGGGTCCGCGAAGTGAGCGAGGACACCGGTGCTGCCGAAGCCGGAATACTTCCCGGCGACATCATCCTGAAGGTGGGGTCGCGTGAGATCTCCGGCCTGCTGGAGCTGCGCAACGCGCTCATTCCCATCCGACCGGGAGGGGAAGTGACCCTGACGATCCAGCGCGATGGCAAAGCCCGTGAGATCGCGGTCGTGCTGGGCAGCCGTCCGGAGTTCCCCAATTTCCTCGGGCCCCGCCTCAACGCGATGGAGCGCCTGGGAACCGATATCAGCCGGGTGAGGGACTCCTTTCCGAATGCCATCCAGACCGACATGGGGCTGCGTCCCAATCGCGTCGGTGGGCCGGTGGTCAACCTCAAGGGCGAAGTGATCGGCATCAGCGTTGCGCGGGCTGACCGCACCCGTTCCTTTCTGATTTCCGCCCCGGCCGTGCGCGACATGCTGGCGGAGGAGGGCAAGGATCCGGAAATCGCCATGAGGGAGCTGCAGACCGAGCGCCAAGCACCGGCTCAGGCGGCGCTCCAACCGCGTGGCGGAGCGCCGATTCCCGCCAATCCGCCTTCGGCCGCACAGCTCGAGAGCCACCTGAAGGAACTGCGCGCCCTGCTGCAGACCTTCGATACGGAGATGGAGGCGCTTGAGAGGTGAGCCGCTGCGCGGCTCGTTATTGGTGATTCGTTATTGGTGATACGGGTTCGTCCCTTTAGCGTGCAGGCCGTATGCGCGTGATACTGGCATCGGGTTCTCCAAGGCGGAAGGAATTGCTGAAGGAGGCGGGGGTGGAGTTTGAGGTGGTGGCTTCGGCGGCGGAGGAAGTCCACGACGTTTCGATGCCATTGATCGAGCTGTGCGAACTGAACGCGAGGCTCAAGGCCGAGGCGGTTGCCAGTGAGCATGCGGATGCGGTGGTGATCGGTTCGGATACCCTCGTCTTCATCGATGAAACACCTCTGGGCAAGCCGGCTGATCTGGAGGAGGCGCGGGCGATGCTGCGTCGGCTTTCGGGCAAGAAGCATGTGGTGTGCACGGCGGTTTGCGTGATGGCCCAGGGGGGAACCAAACAGGTTTTCCACGACTGCACCCAGGTTCGTTTCAAGGCGCTGGAGGAGGCGGACATCGAGCACTACCTCGGGCAGGTCAATCCCCTCGACAAGGCGGGTGCCTACGGCATCCAGGAGCACGGCGAACTCATCGTCGAGGGCATCGAAGGACGCTTCGATACGGTGATGGGGCTGCCGGTCGAACCACTGCTTGCCGTCCTGCGCAATTGGCGGGCAGATGGGCCCGGAGAATGATTGCGCAAGGACGCATGTCGTGGAGAATGCAGGCATGCCTCGGCGCTATCCGGTGATCTTCAACCCCAAGGCCCGCAGCCAGAAAAGCGGTAAGGTTCGGCGCTTCCTGGAAGAGCACGAAAAGCGCTTTTCCATGCATGCCACCCAATGTGCGGGGGATGCGCGCGACATCGCCGCCCGCCTGGCCAGGGACGGTGAATCGGTGGTGATTGCGGCCGGGGGGGACGGTACCCTCAACGAGGTGGTCCAGGGGCTGGCAGGAACCCAATCCATCCTCGGCGTCCTGCCCGCGGGCACCATGAACGTCTTCGCCCGCGAGATGGGCATTCCCTACACCTCGCTCGACAAGGCTCTGGAAGTCATCGATGCAGGATTGATCCGCGAGGTGGACCTGTTTGAGCTCAATGGCTCGCCCTTCATCCAGATGGCCGGGGTCGGGTTTGATGCCAAGGTCATCGAAGAAACCAGCTGGGAGTCGAAGAAGAAGCTCGGTCCGCTCGCCTATCTGCTGGCGGCCGTCAAGGTGCTGGGTGAAAAACCGCCCGAGATGGAGGTCGTGACCTCCGACGGCCGCCGCGAAACCGGAGTCGCGGTGCTGGCAGGCAACGGCTCGCTCTACGGCGGGCAATTCAAGGTCTTTCGCAAAGCTGACAACCAGGACTCCATGATCGATGTGTTGGTCTACAAGGAAGCCGGCTACAAGTTGGTGCTCGATTCCTTGCGCGGCCTGACCTTCGGTAACTTCGACCTCATGGCCTCCACTGCCTATTTCCAAGCCGAGTCCTTCACCGTGACGGCGAACCGCGAAGTGCCGATGGAGGTGGATGGCGAGTTGGCAGGGCGCAGCACCCAGTTCGAGTTCAAGGAAACTCCGAATCGTCTGCGGGTGCTGGCCCCCGACGGTCCACTTGGCGGCAGTTTTGCCGAGACCCTGAAGTCCTTCTTCCAATGGCCCAAGCGCGAGCCGGAGGCACAACCCAGTTCGAGCAAATCTTGAAAGTCCCGCCCGTCCACGCCTGGCCCAGGTGGCTGAAGCTGGGCCTGCTCGCCCTCTTCGGTCTGATGCAGGTGCTGGTGTTGGCACCCGCCTTGGTGGTGGCCTACGCCAATCTCGCTCCGGTGTGGGTGGCAAAAGGCTTGATCTACGACGATCTTGCCGAGGTGCCCGAGTTCAAGGTGGCCTTGGTGCTGGGCACCACGGACCGCATCGGCGGGCGCGAAAACCTCTACTTCCGCTACCGCATCGAGGCGGCAGAGGAGCTGTGGAAGTCGGGCAAGGTGCAGACTCTGATCGTTTCCGGCGACAATAGTTCGCTCTATTACAACGAGCCGCTGAAGATGAAGGCGGCCCTGGTGGAGCGCGGTATTCCGGAGGACCGCATCGTCTGCGACTACGCCGGCCTGCGCACCCTCGACTCGGTGGTTCGTGCGAAGCGCATCTTCGGCACCGAGCGGGTCCTGTTCGTCAGCCAGCCCTTCCACATCCGCCGTGCCATTTACCTCGCCCAGGCCAATGGCATCGAGGCGCATGGTTTTGCGGCCCGGGATGTGAAAACCGCAGCCGGTTTCAGGACCCGGGTGCGGGAAGTCGGAGCACG
>JAWVYP010000165.1:0-6390 GCA_033722655.1 Akkermansiaceae bacterium
AAGCTTGCCCGAACTGGCAAAGCGCTGGAGTTCGTTGCCGTCGACCTCAATACGACAAACCTCGTAGTTGGAAACCTCGCGCACATCGACCTTGTCGTTGAGGTAATCCTGGCAGTCGATACCCACCGAGCGGGCCTTGAGCTGCATGTTGATGTCCTTGGTCACCAGCACCACCGGTGCCTTGTTGTGCTGCATCAGCAGCAGGGTGGCAGCAAGAATGCGGTGGTCGATGCGCTGATGGTCGGGAAAGACGCGCAGGAAGTGGTTGAGCAGTTCGGAGTTCCTGGGGCAGACCGAGGGGTCGTAGATCACCAGGCGCACCGTGCCGCCGAATTCGTTGGTCACCCCCTTGGTGACCACTTCGGTGCTGGAGAACATCTCGGTGAGTCGGCGGTGGACGCGCCGCGCATTGGCACCGCGCTCGGACTGCTCGCCCTTGAACTTGTCGAGTTCGGAGAGGACATCGACCGGGATGCAGAGGTGGTTTTCCTTGAAGCGTTCGAGCGAGGCCGGATCGTGCAGCAGGACGTTGGTATCCAGGACGTAGTTCTTGACCACTTGCGAGGGAGCAATCAGGCCGAGTTCAACCGGCTTCGGGCTTGCGTTTCTTTTCAGTTTCCCCTGCTTGGAATCAGGCAAGGCTTCATCAAACAAGGCGCTTTGCGCCTGGGCGGATCGGTCGATCATGGTTGGGTTAATTGTTAGGCAAGGTGAGGGATCTCCGGGAACCGACCCGAAGCATTAGGGGTTCTGATTGATGGCGTGCGCTGAGACCTCTCCGGCTGCAACGCGCAGCGAACACCTGTGGCCTCAAAATTTGCACCCTGATAATCAAGATAAACTAACTATCTACAAATTGTCGTCAGTGACAACCATCAAATGATTCAAAGAGCAATTCCCCTGCCAACAGGCGGGTTTGAGGAGTCATAAAATCCCGGCACGCAACCAAATCCCGGCACGCAAGCGCAAAATCCTGCCCAAGACCTACATCAAGGTCTACCGCGAGATGGAGGACGGCAGCGTCGAGTTCCACAAGGACGGCTACACCGACTCGCGCGGCGCCTTCGACGACCTCTCCCACACCGGCGAAAATCCGTCCAGGATCCGGCGATTGGCCATCCTCACCAGCCATCCGGAGAAGGGGGCGCGCACCCTCATTCTCGATCGCTGAGCCTACAACTCCGCCAACAACTCGAGCACGCGTCCCCGCTGCGGCTTGCCCAGCTCACTGCAGGGCAAGGGGTAGAGGGTGACGTGCTTCTGCAGGCGCTCCAGGCCACTGGCCTCTTCATCATAGGCGGCGAGAATCTCCCGGATGGCCTCGGGATCCACCGCCGCATCGAAGACCGGAACCAGGGCGTGCTCGGCACGGGCATCCGGCACCGCAGCGACCACAAAACCACGCCGCTTGAGGCGACGGCCCGAGAGTTCGAGCAAGCGCTCCTCGATCGCCCCGATGTCGACGAGTTCGCCGAGCACCTTGACGCGCAGGTCGTCGCGGCCCAGTGGCGTGATGCCGGCGTCACCCAGCTTGACGCGGTCGCGGGTGACAAACCACTCGCCCTCGCGCGGCTGGTAATGCCAGTCCTTGCCTTCCTGCACCAACTGACCATCGAAGAGGGACTTGCCCGCGATGGCCAGGCAACCGTCGTCCTCAAGACGCAACTGCCAGTGGCCAAGGGTTTCGATGGGGGCCTTGATGAAGGGTTGCTGGAGACAATCAAAACCTTGGGTGGCAACCTGGGAGCCAGCCTCGGTCATGCCGTAACTCGCCAGCACCGGCCAACCGAGCTTGCGGGCCGCCGAGCCGATGTCTTCGGCCAATTCCCCACCTCCAACGACCACTGCCCGCAGAGCTTCGGGCGCATGCAGACCGGCCACCACCAGGTCGTGGACCTGGGCGGGCACCAGGGAAGTGTGAGTCACGCCAGCGCTTTCCAACCAGCTCAGGTAGTCGTGAACCTGCCAGGCTTTCCCGAAGGCCGAGAAGCCACAGTTCGCCTGATGAGCGCGGGCGATCACGCCGTAACCGCCGACGTGATGAATCGGCAAGGCCAGACCCCAGACGCTGGCTTCATCCACCTCGAGGTGGGCGTTGACGACGCGGGCGGAGAGCAGGAGTGCCTCGCGCGAGAGGCCGAGCCACTTGGGCCCGCCCGTGCTGCCCGAGGTGCGGAAGAAGATCAGCGGTGGCACCTCATTGAGCGCGGGCGCCTCGACTCCGGCGGCCGTTATCGCCACCGGCTTCTCCTCGCTCCAGAAGGCGTCCGATTTCAGTAGAGTCGCGTCCATGGCAGGGCTCCCAGCAGGTCATCAAAGCCGATGCCCGTGCCGCCGGGCACGGTGAAACGGGGCGACCAATCTCCCAGCATCTCGGTGAATTCGTTGGGCTCGAAGAGATGGTGGGTCTGCAGGCCACAGAGGCCCACCGCACCCGGCCATTGCAGCCGCAAGCGACCGGCTTCCCAGGCGGCAAAGGCTTGGCCAAGCGGGTGCTCCATGTAGCTGGTGACCACAATCTGCTGCCCGTTCTGCATCGCCGCCTCACCCAGCAGGATGGGCTCATCCACAGCCGGCTTGATCACCATGACCTGCGCTGCCTGGGGCGCGGGTGAGGACTCGCGATCGATGGCAAGCGGCACGCGGTCCTGGCGGTGGAGTTCGCTCCAGAGCTTCTCGGAATAGGGACAGGGATCTTCGATGAAATCGATGGCGCGGCGGGTCGGACCCTCGAGCCGCTTGATGAAGGCCTTGGCCTGTTCGGCATCCAGGCTCTCATTGAAGTCGAGCCGCCAGCGCAGGGTCGGATACTGCCCGGTAGTCTCGTTGAGCCATTCGGCTTCCTTTTCGGGGTCCTTGCCGAACTTGAGTTTGATGGTGCCGAATCCCGCTTCCTGGGCGGCCGCAATCTCATCCTCGCTGGCACCGGTGAGCGTGGCATGGCTTTCGGGCACCTCCAACTCCTCGAAGAGCGAGTCCTCGTGCTCGCGTGCGGCGGCATCAAAGTGGGCGCAGCGCAGCGCGCGCTTCACAATGGGCCAGCGGCGCGCGCCCCTGAGGTCGGCAAGGCACTTTTCCAGCGGCGGATCCCCCAGTTCGGGCCAGGGGTGGATGCAGCCGTAGCCGCCATCGACCTGGATCAGCGCCCCCTCGAAGACGCGGCGCTTCGAAATGCGGTTGAGAAAGCCGCGCGACTTGAGGGTGTAGCGCGAAATCAAGGGCGGCTGGGAGGACTCGGGGGTCATGGCGCGGGAAAGGCGGCAGCGATGTGGAAGAGGATGGCAAAAAGGATCAACTGGATCCCGGCGAGCGCAAGCAGGCGGTTGAAGGTCGAGGGCGGCTGGGTCAGCACACCCCATAGGATGCGCATGCCAATCAGCAGGACGGGAAGGCTGGCCAAAAGCAGCGCGGGATGGTCCCAGAACACCCATAGAAGCCCCAGGAAGGCGGCGGCCTTGATTTCGATCCAGATGATGGCCGCCATCCACTTCGGCCCGAGGCGCACCGCCAGGGTGCGCTTGCCGCTGCCCGCATCCTCCTCGCGGTCGCGGAAGTTGTTGATGGAAATGAGCACCGCCGATAGCAGGCCAATCTGCACGCCCAGCAGCAGGGCCTCACGCGGCCACTCGCCGGTCTGGACGAAGACCGTTCCGGTGACGGCGACCAGACCGAAGAAACCGATCACAAACAGCTCACCCAGACCGCGGTAGGCCAGGGGCAAGGGGCCTCCCGTGTAGCCGTAGGCGAGAAAGAGCGAGGGAAGACCAATTGCCAAGATGGGCCAGCCGCGTTCGAAAAAGAGCACCACCCCGCAAAGCGTGGCCACAGCGAGGAAGACCAGTCCGAGGCCCATCACCGCGCGCGGCGCCATCAGGCCAGTGGCCGTCACCCGTCTCGGCCCCAAGCGCCGCTCGGTATCCGCCCCCTTGTGCGAGTCGATGGCATCGTTGAAGAAGTTGGTGGCAATCTGGATGCACAAGGCCCCCAGCAGGGTCGCCACCGCCAGCAGCGCGTCAAAACTTCCACTCAACTTCCAGGCCAGCACGCAGCCCGCCCACACCGGCACCACGGCCGCAGGCAGGGTCTTGGGCCGGGCGGCCAGAACGATGGAGGAGAGCGCACTCACGGCCCGAAGTGGAACCCATGACCGCGGGAGTGGCCACCCCAAACTCCGGTCGGGACTTGCGAGCCGGGCTGCTCTGGCTTTCACTGTTTCCAAGGTCATGAGCAGCGAGCACTCCACCACCATCCCCACCCCCTGCCCCGAACTCGGCATGGAGGTGAAGGTCGGCGAAATCGACCACGCCCTGCGCCAACTCTGGGAGCAGGACGACGCGCGCACCAACGCCTCTCTGATGAACCTGGTGGTCTTCTCCGAAAAGCCGGGTGCGCTGCTCGAAAACTCCGCCATCGTGCGCGAGCTCACCCGCGAACACGCCTGCCGCGCCATCCTCACCGAGGTCGACCGCAGCATCGAGGAGCCCACCATCCGCGCCTGGATCACCGCCCACTGCCACCTCGCCGACGGCAAGAAAACCGTCTGCTGCGAGCAGATCGCCTTCCACCTCACCGGCGTGGTCACCGGCCGCTTCCGCAACACCGTTTTTGCCCACCTCAACTCCGACCTGCCACTCATCCTCTGGTGGCAGGGGGAAATCAGCGACCTGCTCAGCGAGCGACTGGCTGTAGTCATCGACCGCTTGATTGTCGACAGCTCGGAGTGGACCAAGCCCGCCGAGGCCTTCGGGCGCATCGACAATGTGTCCCACGGCCTCACCGAACTGACCGTCCACGATCACGAGTGGTCGCGCAGCTGGCAGTTCCGCCTCGGCATCGCCAGCCTCTTTGACGACCCCCTTGCCCGCCAGGCCCTGCCCGGCCTCAAGCGCATCGAACTCACCTATCACCAGCGCCATCGCAACTGTGCCTTGCAACTGCTCGCCTGGCTCGCCGTCCAGGCTGGCTGGCAGGATCACCACCTGATGTCGCAGCTCAACTTCCAGACGGCCGAGGGCCAGACCATCGAGTTGGACTTGAAGCCCGTCGAGGAGGGCACGTCCCTGCAATCCATCCGACTCGAGATGGAGGGCGTCACTGCCACCGTCCAGCAACGCGAGGGCCATCCCCACGTCGAGCGCATTCTGGAGGCCGGCGAACACCAGGCCAGCTCTCTCGCCCCCGCCGACCCCGATAGCCCCCAAGACCTGGTCGGCGCCCAACTTTCGCGCAGCGGCAGCAACTCGCTCTTCCGCAAGATCCTCCCCCGCTTTCTCAAACTACTGGAAGCCCTCGGCTGATGAAACGGCGTTTCCTCCTGATCGCTGCAGCCCTGCTGCTGATCACGCTGCTCACCCTTGTGGTGATCGGATGGACGCAGCGCCAGAAACTGCTTTTCGCAGCGAGCGAGTGGATCGAGGGCAGGATCCTGGAGGATGACGTCGCCGCCACGCCCCCCACTCCCGACGCCGCCAGCTATGAGGTGCTATGCAAGCAGCTTGCCCAATGGCGCGAGGAACTCGCATCCAGACATCGCAAGGCCGGCACAACACAGGCCAAGGCCGCCATCGAGGACGAGGCGCGGGTGGTGCTCGAGCACATGCTGCCAGCCATGATGCGCTGCTGGCTTGGCACCCAGTGGGACTTCAATGGCACAGCCGCCAAGCCGGGCGAGGGCAAGATTGCCTGCGGCTACTTCGTCTCCACCGTGCTGCGCGATGCAGGTCTGGATGTGAACCGCTACCGACTCGCCCAGCAGGCTTCTCAGAACATCATCCACACCTTCCTCGATCCCTCCGATTGCACCAAGATGGTCGGAGTCAGCTATCAGGCATTCAGGGAAGCCTTGGCCGAACAACCTCCCGGCATCTACATCTGCGGCCTGGACACCCACGTTGCCTTCATCGTCAATCGCGAGGACAGCTTTCGGTTCATCCATTCCTCGGGTGCCAAGCCCTGGCGCGTGGTCGATGAATCCCCCGACGAAGCGGGAGTTCTCGAGCGCTCCAACTACCGCATCATCGGCAACCTGACCGCCAATGGGGACTTCATTCGGACGTGGCTGGCAGGCAAGCGAGTGAAAGTGGTTAGAAACTGAAATGCCAATGCTACGGGATAGCAGATAGCAGCCAGTAGATCAGGGATGATAAGATCGCAGAATAACAGGGGGGACACACAAACTTGGGCTCGTTCCTCGCTCCAAGCTTTGTATGTCCCCGAGCGGGCGAGGGCGCAGGGTCGGTGCATGTGGGTCCATCGAAGCCCTGTGCTGATCGTTTCACCGTCCAATCCGCCCCCGCCACCCGGGGACATGCAATTCTTTCGCGCAGCGAAAGTTGCGTGTCCCCATCTCAGTCTCTGTAGGTCCGCCAACTAAGTTGCCCCAGCCCACAA
>JAWVYP010000166.1:0-6358 GCA_033722655.1 Akkermansiaceae bacterium
CGGTGCGGGCAGTGTGGTGTTGAATGATGTGGCCGCCCACAGTACGGTGGCGGGTGTGCCAGCGGTTGTCGTGGGTGAGTCCAGCGAGGAGAATCCGGCCATTGAAATGAACCAGAAACTCGACTGCCGTGATCGCTAGGAACCCCGCCATCCACGTTCTGACCCTCCTTTTCATCCTCGGGCTCTGTGCCTGCGACAAGGTCAAGGAGGTCACCAGCAAGGTCAGTGAAAAGGTCAGTGAGACACTCGAGGAGAAGCTCGAGGACAGCGGCCCGGAGGATGGGGACGAGCCTGCACCCCTCAATCCGCTGCAAATGCTCGCGGATAAGAATGAGGAAGGCGTGATCTTCCGCAAGGATCTGGAGTTTCCGAGCGAGATCGAGGTGGAGACCACGGCCAAGCGCCGCATCTCCGGACGCGTGTTTCATCGCGACGAAACCGGCGAGCGGGTGGTCCCCGTCCAGGGAGTGGAGACCATCGTCGCCATGTATGAGAGCGATGGGTCAGGTGTCGACTTCACCATCAAGGAAACGGCATTCACGGTTCCCAGATCCGCCCCCAAGGAGGGCGAGTCCGGGATCAAGGAGGGCGACAACCCGTTGCGTCACGCACCGCCTTACACCGAAACGGTCCGCTTCGTGAAGAAGGCCGGCGAATGGAAGTCCTCGAGTCGGGGAGATTTCCGCAAGATGTCCTTCTGCCAGGATGTGGCACCCGCATTCGGTGACCTGCTGGTCGAGAATGGCCTGCGGCCGCGCCCGCTCTGGTTTGCGAACAAGCGGATCCAGATCGGCGACGAATTGACAATTTCGGACAAGCTCCTGCCCATGCTGGTCACGGGTACGACCGATGGCAGCCTGACCATCAAGCTGGAGGAGTTCGATGCCCTTGATGGCCATCCCTGCGGGGTGTTTTCCGTCACTGGCGATTACGTCCGCAAGGGCTTTCCCGATCCGGATGGAGTTCTGGTCGACCAGGAGGTCACGGTGGAATCCGGCAGGATGTGGCTTTCGGCCATTTTTCCCGTCATCCTGCGCAAGGAGTTGACCACCATCCAGTCCTTCGAGCCGACCCAAGGCGGTGGCCTCGTGGGGCGCGGCCAGGGCAAGGTTGAGATCAAGGTCGAGCGCAGCTGGAAGGCGGAAGTGGATGTGCCCGAGCTCAAGCCGGAGGCGGAAGCCGCCCAGGAGCCGACAGAAGGCAATGCCGGTGACGGGATTCAGTCTTCGTCGGTCACCAGCGACTGACGCAGTCTGGAGACGAGTTCGGCGTCCTCCTCACGATCCGCGATCATCAGCGCGGAGTGCAGGTTGTTGAGGATGCGCACCAGGATGGAGCCCGGATCGGCTGCCCGCTTGAGGGCCTGGCGTTCGGCGGAACTCAGATCGGGATTCTTGAGCAGTTCCTCCTGGGGGTGGAGCTGACCGCGATTGAAGCAGTCCACAATCATGGGGCGCCCATTTTCATGGATGCGGCAGAGGAAGTGGTATGGGAAGGGGACCGGCTCGACCACCAGCTCAAGCCTCCTTGCAATCAACACGAAGAGGATACCCAGGCCGATGGGATTGGATTTGCCCTCGATGATGCACCAGGCCAGATCCGAGTTGCGGGGATCGTCGTAGCCCTTGTGGTTGCCGCGCAGCAGGCGGTTGCGAAACAGGTGGATGCGCAATTGGTCGGCGTCGGCGATGCCTTGTTCGCGGGCCTCCTCGGCCATCAGGTCGAGCGCGTCCGAAAGGGTCTGACGGCAGGTGACTCCGTCATGCAGGAAATCCGAGAGGACCCGGAGCATGGATTCAAAGCGCTCCCAGTCCTCGCGCAGGCCAAGTGCACCGGCGGAGGGCACCTCCCAGTCCTCATGCAAGCGCCGGCGGCGGCCTTCCTGCAACAGTTCGCTGAGCACCCGGATGTCTTCGTCGGCCAGGGCGCCGGGGCGTGAGGCGAGAAACTCGCTGAGGTCACCTCCGCAGGAGGCGAGCCGCCGTTCAATGGTTTCGCGAACAGCGGGTGTGTCGTCGTCAAGCAGGCGCAGCAGGGCCTCGAGTTCCTCGGGGCCGGGTGCAGCTTCTCGGGTCAGGGTGCTCACTGGAGATGAATAGAAGAAAATTGGGGCGCTTTGTCTAGAGCGGTAGCGAACGATGTTTCGGCCAATGGTCCGCCCACCTGCGCTGCGCGTGACCCCGGCGCGACACCCTCCCGTAAATGATTTGGGAGTTTTACCCTGCCTCAAAGTTTTGGCGACTTGCCGCGCCGAAGCTTTGGCGTGGGCGAAGGGATGGTGCGCGATACTGGGATCGAACCAGTGACCCCCTCCGTGTCAGGGAGGTGCTCTACCGCTGAGCTAACCGCGCATTCCGGATTCGCCGGGGCGGCAAGCTAGGATGGAGCCGTGGCCGGATGCAACCCCTTTTTGGGATTTTGCGGCATCCTCCATGGCCGGGGCCCCGGACAAAAAAAGGGCGGGAGGCCCGAAAGCCTCCCGCCGATATCGATTTCCTGGGTTGTCAGATGCGGTGGCTTGCGCCAGTCGGCATCGTGACCGCTTCAGGGGTTGAGATTATTTCTTCTTTTTCTTGGCTGCCTTTTTCTTGGCTTTCTTCTTGGTGGCCTTCTTTTTGGCTGCCTTTTTCTTGGTGGCTTTTTTCTTGGTCTTCTTGGCAGCTTTCTTCTTGGTCGCCTTTTTCTTGGTGGCCTTTTTCTTGCGGGCTACCTTTTTCTTGGCTGCCTTTTTCTTGGCCTTCCTGGCTACCTTCTTCTTGGCGGCCTTCTTTTTGCGGGCTGCCTTCTTTTTGGTGGCCTTTTTCTTACGGGCTACCTTTTTCTTGGCAGGTTTTCTTTTCGCTGCCTTTTTCTTGCGGGCTACCTTTTTCTTGGTGGCCTTTTTCTTGCGGGCAGGGGCTTTTCTTTTGGCGGCCTTTTTCTTGGTCGCCTTTTTCTTTCTCGCTGTTTTTTTTGCAGCCATGGTTCTGTGTCGTTGGAGTTCGCGTTCTATTGTGGTTTTCTCATCCGGCGTCAAATTGCCGGTGGAGAGGATTGCGAGGATCGCCTCACCGAGGCGCCCTCCAAAAGCGTTGGTTAAATAGTCCTGGGTTGCGCGGCGGATGATGGATGCTTGGGTTTGGGTCGCGCGGTAAACGTGGGCGCGTCCAACCCGGTCGCGTTTGACCAGGTTCTTGCGCTCGAGATTCTGCATGATGGTAAGCACCGTGGTGTAGGCGCGGTCTTTTCCATCCGGAAGCAATTCATGTACTGCAGACACCGTAGAAGGACCTTCGTGCCAGAGAACGGAAAGTGCCTGTAGCTCGAGGTTGGATGGTTGAAGGGGTTTCGCCATGCAGCTTGCATCATGCTATGGCATGGAATGAAACGCGTTTAACTGTTATGCGTCAAGTTGAAACGTATTGATTTTTAACGAATCTTGAGAACCTGTTTCCGTTCATTTTCTAACGGATTCCGAAATGACTGGCAAGAACCCATGATGACTACGATGGGGGTCGTAGGTGGGTCGTGGGTCATCCGCCTTCGACAAGGATTCGGCGGACAAGGCGGTCAGTGGGTCTGTTGGGAAAGGGAGGGGTGATGTCAGCACCATGGGTGAGCTGCAAATGTCGTGCAAGGCGTTCAGCGGCAACCCTGATGACCAATGACCGATGACGGGCCCGTGGGGTTGCTCACTCAAATTCGTCGCCAAGCTCCGGGCGTTTCATGCCGGGAGCGACGTCCTCGAGGGTCTTCCAGAACTGCATGTCGGTGGGGTCGCCGCAGTAGAGGACTTTTCCCTCCGGGTTGATGAGGGCCATGGAGGGAAGGTTCTGGACGCGCAGCAGCCGTCCCAGGGAATCCTCGTCTGGGTCGACCAGCCAGACGCCATGCTTGCCCTGGTTGAATTCCTCGATGGCCGTCTCGGCATCGGGGCTGCGTTGGGCGCAGAGGGAGACCACGGCAATCTGCGCAGCGTCCAGGGCTTCGGCGGTGCGGGCAAAGTCGGGCATGGACATCATGCACTCCCGGCTGTTGGGCGACCAGAAGTGGATGAGCATGGCCTTGTGGTCCTCGATCAGAGAATCGAGTGCCACCGCCTCGGAGCCGTCGACGGCGGCAAGCTTGCGCCCGAAGTCGAACTGGATGGCGCGCATGGCCTCCTCGTGGCGCAGTCGCTCGATGTGTGGAGCAAAGGCGGCTGCCTGACGAGGGCCGAGCCAGAAGGCTTCCTTGATGTGGCGCTTGAAGGCTTCGCGGTCGCCCTCCTCGAGGGCGTGGATGGCCTTGACGTATTCGACCACCGACAGCCAATCCTCCTCGACGGCGAAGATGGCGGAGTCCTCGATCCTGAAATGCTTTTGCCGCTCGATGAACTCGGGCAGCATGGCCGCGATCGCGGCGTCCTCGAGCTGATCGATGTGATAGAGGAAGCGGGCCTCGAGGATGGCCTGCTCGGTGACTCCGGCCTTGCGCGCCAAATCGACGGCGCGTTGCAGGTCCTCAACGGGGCCACGTTCCGAAAGCAGGCGATCGAGCGCGAGCTCGCGCTTCGGGTCCGCCAGGTCGACTTGCTGGCCCTGGAGATCCGACATGCCGAGGCAGGCCAGGGTTCCCATCAGGGCGAAGTTCAAGGCGGGGCGGTGCATGCCCTCAGTTGCCGGGGATGTTCAATTTCTGGCCGACGATCAGCAGATTGGGATTGCTGATGTTGTTGGCATCGATGATGGCGCGCATGCTGACATTGTGCTGCTTGCTGATGCTCGAGAGAGTGTCGCCGCGTTGCACGGTGTAGGTGGTGGCCAGGGGTGCCGGATCGTCGGGAGTGTCCTCGAAGGCGGGCGGCACGTCGTAGAGGGTGTCATCCGGGCTCGGATAGGCGGCGTCCGGATAACCGTAGACGTCGCCGGTGTCATAGGGGTCCTTCTTGATGGGAGCGCAGGAGCCGAGGACGAGGATGGCGCCGGCAATGGAGGTGGCGGATGCGAATGCGAGGGTGTTACGAATCATGGAGGGTTGGGGTGAGGTTTCCTGAGATTGAACGCATCGCATGCGATCATTTATTCAACTTTTGTTAAAGGGAATTCGGAAAAAGCTGTCGACAGTCTTGCTGGTGTGCTCGGCGAGTTGTTCGAGGCTTTCGCCGCGAGCCTCGGCCAGGTGCTCCGCGATGTCGCGGACCCAGGCCGGTTGGTTGCGCTCGCCCCGATGGGGAACGGGTGCGAGGTAGGGTGAGTCGGTTTCGAGCATGAAGCTGCCAGCCGGGCACTGGCAGGCGGTCTCAAGCACCTCCTTCGCATTCTTGAAGGTGGTGACGCCGCCGAAGGAAACCAGTCCGCCCAGCTCGATGACCTGTTTGGCATTTTCCCACGGGCCGACGAAGCAATGGAACACGGCGCAGACCTGCTCGTGATACTTGCGGTAGATTTCGAGAGCATCTCGAAACGAGGCATCGCCGCTGCGGTCGCGAGTGTGGATGACCACGGGCAATTTCAGGGAGGGGATTCCGACACAGGCGGCAGCCAATTTGAAATGGCTTTCCAGAAAACGGCGCTGCCGTTGGCGATAATCCTCATCACTCCATCCTTCCGGGGCAGGGTGGAAATAGTCGAGGCCGGTTTCGCCAAGGGCACAGACGCGTGGGTCATCAAGACGCTTTCCAATTTGTGACACCGCGTCATCGGGTGCCTCGTGCACATCGCAGGGATGGATTCCAATGGCAGCATGAACGGCTGGGTGCCCGGCCAGCTCAAGATTCGCATCCATGTCCTCCAGGCAGGTGCTGAGCGTGACCATGCGAGTCACCCCATTGTCGATGGCGCGCTGGATGATGGCTTCGCGTTCCTGCATCTCAAAGCGATGGGAAGCGAGATGGCAGTGGGAGTCGGTCAGCATCCGCGGGTGGTGGTCAGAAGTTCCTGGACCTTGTCGAAGTCCTTGCGGCCCGGTGAGATCTCGGCACCCGAGGCGACGTCGAGGGCCGCCGGAAAGACGGCTTGCGCGGCTTCAAGCGCATTTTCGGGGACAATGCCGCCAGCGAGGATGATGGGCAGGTCGGGATGCTCCTGCTTGAAGCGGATGGCCGTGTTCCAATCGAAGGTTTCACCCGTGCCGCCATAGACACCCGGAGCGTGCGCATCCATCAGCAGGGCCTGGGCGCCGTAGTCGAGGGCCTGCTTGAGATGCTCACTGCCGGCCACGCCAATGGCCTTGATGAAGGGGGCCTTGGCATCGCGATAGGGGGCGGCCTGTTCGGGAGTCTCGTCACCGTGCAGTTGGATGGCATCGATCCAGCCTTTCTCCAATAGTTCAAGCGGCAGGTCCGGCTCGGGATTGACGAAGACGCCGACGCGCAGGATGCGACCGGCCAGAGATTCGA
>JAWVYP010000167.1:0-6355 GCA_033722655.1 Akkermansiaceae bacterium
CCGTCGATCACCGTCGATCACCGTCGATCACCGTCGATCACCGTCCGAGCATCGTTCCGACGGTCATAGACCGCCGCTACAGACGACGCTTGGCCTACGACACGCGAGAACTTAAATTCCACCTATGGCCATCGAAAACTTCGCCGAGTTCTCCCCCAAGATCCACCCCTCCGCCTTCGTTGCAAGCAGCGGCAACGTGATCGGCCGGGTTACCCTAGAGGAGGAAAGCAGCGTCTTCTACAACGCTACGCTGCGCGGCGACATCAATGAGATTGTCATCGGACCCCGCTCCAACATCCAGGACAACTGTGTGGTTCACCTCGCCGACGACTACGGCTGTTACGTCGGCGAACTGGTGACCGTCGGCCACTCCGCCATTCTTCACGCCTGCACCGTGAAAGACGAAGTGCTCGTCGGCATGGGAGCCATCGTGCTCGATGGATCGGTCATCGGCGAGCGCTCCATCATCGGTGCGGGTGCACTGGTCACCGGCGGCACCGTCATCCCGCCGGGTTCCCTGGTCATCGGCTCCCCCGCCAAGGTCGTCAAGACGCTCTCGCTTGAGGAACAAGCCAAGGTCAAGTTCTGGGCGCAGAAGTATGTGCGGGTGTCACGGGAGTTTCTCAAGCGTGGCGAAGGCTAGGCCGGATATTTCATGATTCTCGAGGGCGAGGCGCAGGAATTCTCGATGTTGCCAAAGCCGACGCTGAGAACGCAGGCGAAATCGGGAGGGACAAGCCGCAGACCGAGGTTTCATGAAATTTCCGGGCTAGGAATGTGACTTTCAAGTTACACTCCTCCTTGGGCGCAATGACTCACCATGCTGCTTCAATCGCGTCATCCTCACGGGCGGGTGAGAGCAGAAGCCGACATCCCTCATCAGCGACTCATAAAAACGGGTTGTTCGCCCGTTCCTCCCCCACCGTGGTCGCCGGGCCGTGGCCGGGCAAGAGCACGGTGTCATCGCTCAAAGCGGCCAAGGCATCTCGGAGCGTGTGCAGTGCAAGCTGGTATTGCTTCGGGTCGGCGGTCTTGCCCATGGAACCCGCAAACAAGGCATCGCCCACAACGAGCACCGGTTTTTCGAGCCCTTCGATGTGATAACCCACCGCCGGCACATAGTGCCCACTGAGGTCGCAGACCTTGAGCCGGAGAGAACCACACTCGTGCTGCTCGCCCACCTGCAGTTGGCGTTTGCCGGAAAATTCGACCCCATGAACGGCCACCCCCTTGCCGATGAGGGCTTCAATGCCACCGACGTGATCGTGGTGGCCGTGGGTGATGAAGGCTTCCTTGGGGAGCCCGGGCATGGCCTCGAGCAGGTCGTCCGATCCCATGCCGGCGTCGAAAATCAGGGCGACACCATCCCGCTCCACCCACCAGGCATTGACGGTCCACTGGCCGAAGGGCAATTCGAGCCGGCGCACACCGGGAAGCTCCAGGGGCTCGGGTTGATACTTGGGATGATTCACCAGGGTTCCGGCCTTGAGCTTGAGCAAGGCCTCGACCTTTGCGGCCAGGTCGGGATCGAAATCCCCGCCGATGAATCGCTCCCAGGCTCCCTCGGAAGCCCCCGCCTGCGTGCGCAAGTCGGACTCACTCACTCCATGGCCGATCCTGGCCTTGCCGATCACGTCGGTGTAGTCGTCTTCAAGCATCCCCACGGCGAGCTTGGGCCCGAAGGCCGATGAATATCATGATGCCGGCAAAGACCAAAAACAGGCTCGCGGCGATCCCGAAGAATACAAAAAAGCGCGACACCCCCTGCTGAACCTCTTCATCGCTGATTTCCTTGGTCGGATCCACGGCCGGGTCACGCACCAGCACCAGCTTGTCGCCCTCGATCTCTGCGGCCGTCAGCTGGGCCATCACCGGACCCAGCACCTCGTG
This sequence comes from Akkermansiaceae bacterium, assembly GCA_033722655.1. Lineage (GTDB taxonomy): Bacteria > Verrucomicrobiota > Verrucomicrobiia > Verrucomicrobiales > Akkermansiaceae > Luteolibacter. The sequence continues at coordinate 1,891 of JAWVYP010000167.1, forward strand.
TTCAATGTAGCGCTCGGCGGGCCGGTATTGCGACATCTGCTGCACAAAACCCTCCGGCACTTCGGCTCCGTCCACCTCGATGTCCTCGATCCGGGGGATGACCTGCCCACCGGAGACCAGGGGCTGGGTCACCAGCACCGCATTGAGATAGCGGTAACGGTCTGCTTCATTCTCCTCGCGGTTGGTGAGTAGCCCGTAGAGAAGCGAGAAGAACTCCCCCACTGATTTCGGCCCCTTGTTGATCGGGTAGCTGATGCGGATGCGCATGCCCTCCTCCCCGATGGACTCGATCAGGAAGGTTTCGCGCAGTTCCGAAAAGGGCTCGTAGGCGGCAATGGCCAGGTTGATCTCGGCGGGACTCAGTTCGAGGCGGGTCACCTCATCGCCGCTGAGGCCCTGGCGGAAGCGCTCGATGCGTTCACTCAGCGCATTGATCTCGGCCTCACGTCCCTCGATGGAAACGACTTCGAGCCCATCGGGCTGCTCCGCGGTGAAGGTCTCGATGTTGCGCGCCTGACGGAACAGGGTGAAAGCCATCGAGCAGACAAAGAAGACCATCACCACCAGGGCAATGATCAGGATGGCGCAGCCCGACAGCGGAGAGCGGGCGGTGGTCTGCGGCTGCTCGTCGGAATCACTCATGACTTGTCTTGCGGTTTCTCATCCTCGGGCTTGTCCTTGCCGTCCTCGGACTCCTCCGCAGATTTACCGAGTTCCTCGTCGAGGGCACTTTCGTCCTCTTCCTCGCCGTCGAGACCGGCATCCTTCATTTTCTCATACTCCTCATCCCAGTTGTAATCCTCGGGATCATCGTCGTGGTAGGGGTCGTATTCGTGGGGGTCGTGGTCGTCGTATTCGTCGTGGTAATCGTCGCGGTAGTCCTCCGGATAGGGATCTTCGTCCTCACCGTCCTCGCTCAGCTCCCCGCGCTCGGCGGCTTCGCGGCGCTCCTGCGCCCGGCGCTCCAGCCACTCCTGGTGTTCCTTGGCCTCTTGGGCTTCGCGCTCTCGCTGCTTCCTGCGATCCAGCCAGGCCAGCCAGATGCAGCATTCGTAGAGGAAGAGCATGGGCAGGGCCATCAGGAAGAGGGTCATCACATCGGGCGTCGGAGTGATGATGGCCGCCAGCACGAAGATGCCGACGATGGCATAACGCCGGGTGCGCGACATGATGTCGTAGGAAAGCAGGCCCAACTTGACGAAGAGCATGACCACCACCGGCAACTCGAAGGCCACGCCGAAGAGCAGGGTGAAGTTGGTCGCAAAGGAAATGTATTCGCCGATGCGCCATTCGTTGACCACGTTCATCTTCGAGGACCAGCCGGCAAAGAAATCGAGGGCACGGCGCAGGACCACGAAGTAGGCAAAGCAGACCCCACTCAGAAACAAACCCGTGCCGATGGCCAGGGCCGGCCACAGCGCCTTGCGCTCGCTGTCGTGCAGGCCCGGCAGCACGAATTGGAGCACGAAGAAGATCAGCAGCGGCAGGGCCAGCAGGATGCCCGCAATGAAGGCCAGCTTCATGGAGAGCATGAAGGTCTCGGTCGGCTTGAGCGAGGTCAGGTCGCGCCGCTGCTTGGCAGTGCCCTCGGTTTCGGGGTTGGTCTTGATCAGCGCCAGCACCTGGGCAGTCAATTCGTCCTTGAGCTTCAGACTGCGGATGAAGTCCTCGCGCTTGTCATCGGGCAAGGCCTTGGCCGCACGGAGGAGGGCCACGCTGCGGGCATGAAAGACCAGGTCGGGATCATCCAGCGAGGCGTAAAAGGCCTGCCTTTCGGCTTCCACAAGCTTGGACGCGGCCTGCTCGATCTCTTTGGCCTTGTCCCAGAGCTCCACGGTAATCTCGCGGGATACATCGCCCTTGTCCGGCAGGGTCTTGGCCACCTGGTTGTCCCAGACCTGCTGGATGGGGCGGCGCAGGACGTCGAGCAGGAAGCCCTGGAAGCTGAAGCAGAGCACCATCGAGATGATCAGGGTGATCACGATGCGGAAAATCATCTTTCGCAAGTCCTCGAGGTGCTCGAGGAAGGGCTTCTCCTGATCCGTGTCGGATTGCTCCCGGAGCGAGATGATTTTCTTGAGAATGCTCATGCAGGGGTGACGGCGCGGAATTCAAGCCCTAGACGCCTCTACGGGCAAGGTTGGATCTGCCTTTCCCTTGGAAATCCGGCATTGCGGGGCCCGGCTTCCTGCTTCACATTCCGCCAGCCGAGTTCGAACCAATCGGTCCAATCGAACATGTTTTGCCCCGAGTCCATCCGCGCCGATTTCCCCATCCTCGATCAAGAGGTTCAGGGAAGGCCTCTGGTGTATCTGGACAATGCGGCCACCACCCAGAAGCCCAAAGCCGTCCTCAAGGCCTCCGCCGACTACTACGAAGGCATCAATGCCAACATCCACCGCGGCACCCATTACCTCGCCCGTGCGGCCACGGACGCCCACGAAAAGGCCCGCCAACGGGTCTCCAAGGCCATCAATGCCGAGAGCGCGGATGAACTCATCTTCACCTCCGGCACCACCGCCGGCATCAACCTGGTGGCTGACATCCTGGCCCTCTCCGGTGACATCGGCAGCGGCGACACCATCCTCATCTCGGCACTCGAACACCATTCCAACATCGTGCCCTGGCAGATGCTTTGCCAGCGCAGCGGTGCCGAACTCGAGGTCATTCCCGTCCAGGATGACGGTACACTGGACCAGGAGGCCTACGTCAAAATCCTTGAAACCAGGACCGTCAAGCTGCTGGCCATCACCTGGATCTCCAACGCCTTTGGCACCATCAATCCACTGAGCGCAATGATCCCGGCCGCACGCAAGGCTGGCGCCATGATCCTGGTGGATGCCGCCCAGGTCGTCGCCCACGGTCCCATCGACGTGCAGGGACTGGACGCCGACTTCCTCGTCTTCTCCGGCCACAAGATCTACGCCCCTACCGGGATTGGAGTGCTCTGGGGACGGCGCTCCGTGCTCGAAGCTCTGCCGCCCTGGCAAGGGGGTGGTGAGATGATCAAGGAGGTCACCTTCGAAAAAACCACCTACAATGCCCTGCCCTTCAAATACGAAGCCGGCACCCCCAACATCGAAGGCGCCATCGCTCTGGCCGCGGCCTTCGACTACGTGGGCTCGATCGGCATGGAGGCCATCCTGAAGCACGAGGCCCAACTCATCGCCGAGGCCGCCGAGGCCCTCAAGGGCGTCGAGGGCATCCGCTTTTACGGTCCCGATGATCGCTCGGGCTCCCTGTCCTTCAACCTGGAGGGCATCCACCACTACGACCTCGGCACCCTCATCGATCAGATGGGCGTCGCTGTGCGCACCGGCCACCACTGCTGCCAACCGCTGATGGCGCGTTTCAAGACCACCGGCACCGTCCGCGCCTCCTTTGCGCTCTACAATACGACCCGGGAAGTGGAGGCCCTCGCCGAGGCCGTGGCCAAAGCGGCATCCATGCTCCGATAATTCCGCAGCTTCGCGGCCGTAACTGCTTGTCCATGAAAGCCCTCGCCGCCGCCATCTCCTGCTTCTCGCTGGCAGCCTGTGGCTACTGGTCCATCGACCAGCCCACCGTGGAAAATCCGGTGACCCCACCCCAAGGCTGGCAGGCAGCCTCCCAGGGCAATGGCGGCAAGATCAGCAGCGGCTGGATCAAGCAGTTCGGCGACCCGCGGCTGGCAGAACTCATCGCTGATGCCATCGCCAACAACCACGACCTCGCCGCCGCCTCCGCCCGCATGCGTGAAGCCCACTACAATGCCGTGGGCGAACGCGCCCGGCTCCTGCCCACCCTCGACGCATCGGCCCGCGGAGGCGTCACCGATTCCCTCACCGCCCCCACTGCCGAGGACTACCGTCTCAGCCTCAATGTCAGCTGGGAGCTCGACCTCTGGGGTCGTCTGCGCAAGCTGAGCCGGGCCGGCGCCAACAACGCCTTCGCCGCGACCGAGGACTACCGCGATGCCCGCCTGTCCCTGGCCGCCAACACTGGGCGCGCCTACTTCAATCTCATCAGCGCCAACCAGCAGGTCGAATTGGCCAAGGAAATCCTCGAGTCCTTCCAGAGCAACCTGCGCATCATCGAGCGCAACTACAAGGGCACCGGCGAGGGGGCCCTCGACATCCAGTTCGGCCGCAACAACGTCGCCTCCGCCCAGCGCACGCTGGAAGCCCGTGAACTCAACCGCGAGGAAGCGGCCCGCACCCTGGAGCTACTCCTGGGCCGCTACCCGGCTGGCACCCTCCAGGCCGATGCCGAACTGCCCAAACTCTCTGTCACGGTTCCTGCGGGCCTTCCTTTGCAATTGCTCGAGCGCCGCCCCGACCTACGCGCGGCCAAGGCCCGTCTGCTGGCCAGCGCCAACCGGGCGGATGCCGCACGCCTCAATCTGCTCCCGGATCTGAGCATCACCGCCAGTGGCGGCAACAGCAGCAGCAACTTTGAGCGCTTGCTCGACCTGGACCGGCTGGTC
>JAWVYP010000168.1:0-6335 GCA_033722655.1 Akkermansiaceae bacterium
GTGGCCGCCGCCACCGGGCGAGCAGCATAGCACACCCCCAATCTCCCCCCCCCTCAAACCCCCGCCCCCTATGCGACTCGCCTCCTCCAGCTTCAGCCAGGCGCGTGAGGGCGCGTCTTCCGGCATCTCGATGCCGGAATCGCCAGCGGGATCCGGACTGAGCCACTGAGCATGGCGATGCAGGCCGGCCCAAAACTCGGTCTCTCCCAACTGCACCACCGTGCCGACGAGCTGGCCCAGCTGCGGGCGCGATTGGCCCTCCAGAAACAAGCCCTCCATGCGCTTGAGATGGTAGCGCGCCCCTTGCAAAACCTCAGCCCCTTCAGCAATTAAAGCATTCAACGCCTCGTCCTGGCTGGCAAACTTGTCAATCGACTGACACAGCCGTCGCGCGCAGGCGACTTCCTGGGTCAGGGAGTCCGCTTCAATCCCCTCCTCCAGCTTGAAGCTGACAAAGCCGCGGCGCTGGTAACTGGACTTCCAGGGCAGCCCCATCGCCGCCACCTCTCCCTTGAGGGCGTTTTCCGAGCTGGGATTGCACAGGGCAAAGAGGAAGTCGGGCATGCGTGGGTTTATGCTTTCTCATCCCTCTCCGCAACACTCACTCTTGGCGCATGAGCCCAGCCGACGCCCCACTCGACCTCGCCGTGATCGGCGGTGGCGCGTCCGGCTTCTTCACCGCCTTGCGTTTCGGCGAACTCGCCCCGGGCAAGCGCGTCGAAATTTTCGAGCAGGGAAAGCAGTTCCTGCAGAAGGTCAAAATCTCGGGTGGTGGGCGCTGCAATGTGACTCACGCCTGCTTTGAGCCACGGGACCTCGCCACCCATTACCCGCGTGGCGAGCGCGAGCTGATGGCCGCCTTCCACAAATGGCAACCTGGCGACACCATCGACTGGTTTGCGAAGCTCGGCGTTGAACTCAAGACCGAGGAAGACGGTCGCATGTTTCCGGTGACCGATTCCTCCGCCACCATCATCGACTGCTTTCTGGATCAGGCCAAGGAGCTCGGAGTTGCCCTACACACCGAACACGGCTTGGAGCGCATTGAAGCCGGAGCGGATGGCTTCACTCTTCATTTCAAAAACCAGAGCTCCATCACCGCGCGCCGCGTCTGCATTGCCACCGGCTCCCTGAAAAGCAGCCCGCTGCTCAAGCAACTGGAGGCATTGGCCCTGCCCATCGAGCCCCTCGCCCCTTCCCTCTTCGCCTTCAATCTCAAGGAACCCGATCTGCTCGAACTTGCTGGCGTCAGTCATCCCTTGGTTGGCATTCGCGTCCAGGGTGACAAGCAGGGCCAATCCGGCCCTTTGCTCATCACCCACCGGGGCGTCAGTGGCCCCGCCGTGCTGCGCCTTTCCGCTTGGGAGGCCCGACGCTTGGCAGACGCCCATCACCACTTCGACTTCCTCATCGATTGGCTGCCTGAGCTCAGCCACGAACAATTGCGCGAAGACTTTGAGAGCAAACGCCAAGAGCAGGGCGCAAAACGAGTCAAGAACACGCCCATCGCCCCCATCCCCCGCCGTCTCTGGGAGCTGCTCTGCCAGCGCAGTGGCATCGGTACCGAACAAACCTGGGGCCAACTCCCCAAGTCGGCATCGCAGAAGCTCCTCGATAAGCTCAAGCAGTCCCACCATCAAGCCGTCGGCAAGACCACCAACAAGGACGAGTTCGTGACCTGCGGCGGCATCAGTCGCAAGGCCATCGACTTCCGCACCATGGAGTCCCGGAGCATCCCCGGCCTGCACTTCACCGGCGAGTGCATCGATCTGGACGGCATCACCGGCGGCTTCAACTTTCAGGCCGCCTGGACCACCGCGCATCTGGCGGCGAAGGCGATTGCGGAGCAATAGCTTTGGAGTGGCGCTCTCCTTAGAGCGCCATGGAGGCCCTTGGGTGCTTCCCAACACCCAAGACCTGTCGGGCCCGGCTTCGTTGGAAGGCAAGAATGCCCTCCAAGGCTGGTATGGCGCTCTATGGAGAGCGCCACTCCTAGCCGAATCAATCGTCCTGAGTCACCTTCACCTCAATCGGCACATTGGCCTTGCCGCCAGCGATCACGCGATGCGGGAAGGGAATCTCGATGCCCTCGCGCGCGAAGGCCTTCTGGACCTCGATGGCCATCGAGTTGCGCACCAGCAGGTAGTCCTCGCAGACCATCCAGGTGCCGAAGAGGAAATTGATCGAGGAGTCGCCGAAACCGGTGAAGAGCACCAGCGGCTCGGGCTCGTCCAGGCAGTGCTTGTTCTGGTCGGCGACATCGCGCAGCACCTGCATCACGTGCTCGATGTCCTCGTCGTAGGCGACTCCGACCTGCATGTCGTAGCGGCGGATGGGGTTGCCAGTGATATTGGCGACCTGGCTCTTGACCAGGGTTTCGTTGGGAATGCGCACCGAGCGGTTGTCGGGCGTACGGATGGAGGCGGAGATCATGCCGATCTTGTCGACCGTGCCCATCACGCCATCGACCTCGATCAAATCACCCACGCGGAAGGGCTTCTCGCCGAGCAGGAAGAAGCCGCTGATCACGTTGGAGAGCGAGGTCTGGGCGGCAAAGCCGACGGCAATGCCGACGATGCCTGCCGCACCTAATGCCGCGCCGAGATTGACGCCGAATTGGGCAAGCACCGTGGCGATGACCACGCCGACCAAAAACCAGCGAATGGCCCTGCCAAAAATCAGTCCGACTTCAGGGGTGAAACGAGTACTTCCAAAATTACGCACCAAGCGTCCGGCGATTGAGGAAAGCGGCAAACCAAATAGGATGATGATGCCCGCAATGATCACGCTCTTGGCTCCACTGAAGCCAAGCAGGGCCGCAAAATTGAGACCCACCTGATGGAGGGCCGTGAACAATGCCAACAAGATGAACCCCCACATGAAGGTTCTTCCAAATGCGCGGGCAATGGAGACCGAAAATTTCTTCTTTGCCAGCCTTCGAGCCAGAAAGCCCAACAACCAAGCAATGGGCAGACTCGCAATCAGGATCAGTGCAAACACAATCCATTTCCGGATGCCGGGATCACCCCACCAATCAGCGGGAATGGAGGATGCCAACAATTCGTTGAAGGTGCAGGTCATGGAAATTAGTCAAAGGGGGTGAATTGGCCGAGCAGGCTGGAGAAGGCGGCCTGCATGGTGGAGCGGCGGACATAACCTTCGCGTGCGGGAGTCAGCTCCTTGCCCTGGTCGTGGGGTTTTTGCGGCCGGGCTTCGTAGGCAATGTCGCTGAGGCCCGTGTCCTCGCCACCGGAGTGGATGCTGGCGGCATTCGACCATAGTCGCCCCTCACTTTCATAGACCGCGAGGTGCTCGGTTTCCAGGTACAGGCGATCAAAGGGCAGCATCTCCTCACCCTCGTTGACGATGCTGATGGAGCAGACGATGTCATGGGCAGGCCATTCCTCGGGAACATGGCTGCGACGGGCATAGGTCTTGAGCGCATAGCCGAGGGATCCGGCCAAACGGGTGCCGTGCCAAGTCTTGGATAGCAGTTCGGTGGGATAGGCCTTCAGCGACTGCATCTTGCCCTGGCATTCGCCCAGGACCTCAATCCAGGCCGGGATGCCGATGAAGAAGCGGGCACTGCCCTTGGGCGAAATGTTGAGCACGCTTAGCGGTTTGGCGACCACCGGCAGAGACGGATAGGTCGGGCGGAAGCGCAGCTTGGTATCCTTGGGGTCGTTGTCCCAGCGCTCCCAATCCAGACCGGCCGGCAATTGCTCCAGCTTACCGGACTGGGGCAGGTCCTGATGCTCTACGCTCAGGACGGCCACCCGCCACTCTTCCCAGGCGTTGAGCACGATCATCGACAGTTCGTCAAAATCAAAACGCAGCCACTCCCCATCCTTGAGAGTCTTCTCGCTCCAGCGGTCTGCGGCATCCATGGCCCTAGCCAATGGGATTTGCGCGGGATGTCAAGGATGGCTGCAAGCTTGCTTGCCCTGATTCCAAGTTCCTTAACGCATCCGACTTGAAAGCTTGGCCACAATTCAAATGATACCTCTGTGGCGGATTTCTTGGCTTACAGCGCAGTCGTCTTGATCGGTTCCATCCTGTGGCTGGGAATCCAAGTTGCAATCTGGCTGCCACACATTCAAATCGAGGAGCAAAGCTATCGGATCCTCAGGGGATTGCTGATCGCCTGCGCCATCGGGTTTCCGATATTTACAGCGTGGGCATTATCGATAGGCCAACTGTTGGGCAAAGGCGTTGGTTGGCCAACCGTCTTCGTGATGTCCGGCTTGGTGGGTTTGGTCATGACGCTGTCTCTGGTCGGTTTGATCATCGCCCGCCAGATCCAGCGCTCCAACGAGAGCGATGAATGATCACTGCCGGCCTATCTGGGTTCGGCTGTGAGAAAGGACTCCGCCACCACCGCCGCAATCCGCTCGTGTGATCCGGGTTCACCCAACATCGCCGCGGTTGCAGCGAGCTCAGCTTGCAGGGCTTCGCGCCGGGTCGGATTTTCGATCAACTCCTTGAGGCAATCCCCAACCTTGGCGGGTGTGGCATCCCCCTGGATGAACTCCTCCACCACCTTCCGGCCGGCCAGGATGTTGACGATGCCGATGAACTCGATCTTCACCACCAACTTGGCAATGATGTAGGTCAACGGCGCCACCCGATAGACCAGGCAATAGGGCAGCCCATAAAAAGCGGCCTCAAGCGTGGCCGTGCCACTGGCCAACACCCCGCAACAGGCGCGCTGCATCAGGGAGTGGCTCTCGCCTACGGTCACCTCGACCCAATCCTCCGCTTTCGCCTCCTCGATCAGGTCGCGAATCTGCACGGCCAGTTTCTCCGAAGCAGCCGGTACTTCAAAGCGCAGGTCGGGCCGATCCTCCCGCAGGCGCTTGGCCGCTTGCAGCATCATCGGCAAGAGGCGCGCCACCTCGCGTTCGCGGCTTCCCGGAAACAGGCCCACCAGCAGTTCGTCGCGCTGAGCCCCATCCACTCGCTTTTCCTCGAGTTCGTCGACCAGTGGATGACCGACGAAAGTACTCTTGAGACCCGCCTTCTCGTAGATTTCCACCTCGAAGGGAAAGAGGCAGATCATCTGGTCGAGCAGGCGCGCCATCACCGGAATGCGCCTCTTGTTCCAGGCCCAGACCTGGGGGCTGACGTAGTAGACAATGCGGATGTCCGGCAGCGCGGCGCGCACCGCCTTGGCAAAGCGCAGGTTGAAGCCGGGATAATCGATGAGCAGCAGCACCTCGGGACGCATTTCACGCACCTCCTCGAGCATTTCGGCAAAGCGCTGCCTGAACCAGCCGTAGCGCTTGAGCACCTCCCAGATGCCCATCACGGCTGCGTCCTCGACCCAATCCCTCACTCCGCCGCCCGTCAGTTCCGACATTTGCGAGCCCCCCACCCCACGCACCTTGAGTTCATCCACCTGCCGGGACAGGGACTCCAGCAGCCCCGCCCCGTGGGCATCGCCGCTGTGCTCTCCTGCGACCACGTAGAGGTATCTCGCCATGTCGGTTGCTTACCTTCTGCGGACCTGAATCGCCATCAAATTGAGCCAAAGCCGCCAATTTGGCGAAATTCCTCTCCAAAGATGGACTTCCGCATTGATTTCGTCGGCGCCGCCGCTTTGATTCGGCTTCCCGATCCAAAGATTTCATGTCCAAACAGCCCACCGACTCCTCTGTTCCGCTCGCGGAAATTTCCCATGGCCCATCCAAGTTTGAACGCTTCCTGGAAAACAACCAGAAGCTGGTCCTGCTGCTGATCCTGCTCGTCATCGTGGGCATCGCTGCCTTTATCGTCGTCAGCGGCATCCAGAAGGGCTTGCGGGAGACTGCTGGCGCCAAACTCATCGAGGCCGCCGATGCAGACGCCCTGAAGACTGTCATCGACGAGCACTCAGGCACCCAGGCTGCCAAGAGCGCCCATCTGCTGCTGGCCGAAAGCCAGTGGAACGATGACAAGCAGGACGCCTCCATTGCGACGCTGGAAATCTTCATCGCCGAGCACGGCAAGCACCCCGCCATGCCCACCGCCAAAGCCAGCCTTGCTTCCAAGTGGATGATCCAGGGCGAGACCGAAAAGGCAGTCGCCCTGTTCGAAAAGCTTGCCAATGGCGAGGACCGCTACATCGCTCCCTACGCCCTGATCAGCCTGGGAGACATCGCCGCCAGCTCGGGTGAACTCGAGGCTGCGGAATCCCACTACCAGCGGGTCACCCGTGAATTTGCCGACAGCGAGTTTGTTTTCGCAGCCGAGTCCCGGATCAACGATCTCGGCGCAGAGCCACCCACTGAGATCCCTGCTCCAAAAGCCGAGGAGAACGTGCAGCCCATTGACGATTTATCCGACCTCTCCGGCAA
>JAWVYP010000169.1:0-6257 GCA_033722655.1 Akkermansiaceae bacterium
CAGCACAATGGATCATAGATTTGAACACTGCCATCGCTGTCACAAAGCATTTCTATGAAACGAATCAATTTGAAGGAGGCGGTTTTGATTGGCTCGAAGAATAAATACAAAAAATGGCTAACCCCAAAGATAGCTGGTGAGCTTGCCTCACAGCTATCCGTTGTTGGACGAGCCCAGGCAGGTGAGGCGGGCGCGGGTGCGAGTGTGATTGCGGATTCCACTATTTGTCTGATCCAATCCTTCAATGCTAATCCGCATCAGAAGGCGTCAGCATCGACCACACCGACATAGGCGTCATGAAGCTGCGCGCAAGTGAGCACCTGCACGAAACGCTCGTAGCTGGCACCCTCCATAAAAAGCACCTGCAGCCCGGGCCTCAGACCCGCAGCTTTCGCCTCTTCGCCATGCTCGGTCAGCGTGCGATTCAATCCCGGCAAGAGTGGGCCTGCGTCCGCTTCATCCAGCAGCACCGTGGATTGCCCATCCACTTTGTAAATCGAGCCGCCTGCCGTGATTTTGACCAGTATGGGATGCGCGCTTCCTACTGAAGCACCCATGCTCAGATCCAACTTTGGCGCGTGGACTTTACCAGACCCGCCAACCGTCTTGGCGTTGCGGGTATTGAAGTAGTAATTGCAGATGCCGCTTGCCGCCAGAGCCCGAATTGGAATCTGCAGCTCTTCGCACGGCATCTCCCGATCCGCACTGATGAGCACCTTGGATTCACACCCCATCGCCTCCGCATGATCGCGAAATCGGTCTCCGAACTCATTGATCTCATCCTCTGTTTGCACGCGGCCTTTCAATTGGCCGCTGATGTAGGCCTGCCAGACCTCGCCATCACGAACCAACTCCGCATAGACGCCGTATTCCGGTTCAAAGACGGGTGCCTTAGGAGCATGGGGCAGGTCAGAGAGCTTACTGCCATGTGACTCGATGCCGAAATCCTCATGCTTCTCACAGGATGCGAGTAACAGGCTGAACAGAAGCCAAGCAGTGCATTTTCGAGCAAACATCACCAAATCCTAGATCTCACAAGCTTTCTGTCGATGCCTCAATGAAAGCATAAGGCTCTTCGGTTCTGGGGCGAGCTGAAGCTCGCGGTCCTCAGCAGCGCAGCCTTTAAAAACTTGGCGACCTTGGCGACTTGGCAGTGAAAATCGGATCACCAATGACGCGGCTCAGCCCTTCGTTTGCCCTTCTCCCCTCGCCCGGTACTGGTAGCTGGTGAGTTCGCGCAGGCCCATCGGTCCGCGGGCGTGGAGTTTATCGGTGGAAATTCCGATCTCGGCGCCGAATCCGAATTCACCACCATCCGCAAAACGGTTGGAGACGTTGTGGAACACGCAGGCGGAGTCGACTGCCTTGAGGAAGGCCTCGGCGGTCTCCCTGTTTTCGGTGACGATGGTGTCGGTGTGGTGCGAACCGTGACGGTTGATGTGATCGACCGCCTCGCGCTTGGAGCCGACCACCCGGATCGCCAGAATGAGATCGAGGTATTCCGTGTCCCAGTCCTCCTCGAAGGCGGGCACGGCATCCGGAATGCGCTTGAGCGTGGAGGGACATCCCCGCAATTCGACCCCCTTCGCGCGCAGGGCTTCGGCGACCTTGGGCAGAAATTCGTCAGCCACGTCGCGGTGGACCAAGAGGGTCTCAAGCGCGTTGCAGACACCGGGTTTCTGGGTCTTGGCATCGACAGTGAGTTTGACCGCCATCTCAAGGTCGGCTTCCTGATCGACGAAGAGGTGGCAGATGCCGTCGTAGTGCTTGATCACCGGCATGCGTGCCAGCGAGACCACGGTTTCGATGAGGCCCTTGCCGCCACGCGGAATGATCAGGTCGAGCCACTGGTCCATTCCGGCCATCACCGCCACGCTCTCGCGGTCAGTGAAGGGAATGAGTTGCACGGCATGATCGGGAGCACCCGCCGCATTGAGCACCTCGGCAATCGCGCGGTTGGAATGAATGGCCTCGCTGCCCCCGCGCAGGATGGTCGCGTTGCCGGTCTTGAAACAGAGGGCGGCGGCATCAGCGGTGACATTGGGGCGACTTTCATAGATGATGCCGATGGTGCCGATGGGCACGCGCACCTGCTCGATGCGGATGCCATTGGGGCGCTCCCAGGAATCCATCACCTCTCCGACGGGATCGGGCAGTTCGGCAACCTCCTCGATACCCACGGCCATGGCCTCGATACGGGCGTCATCCAGACGCAGGCGGTCGAGCATGGCGCCCGAAAGTCCTTTTTCCTCGCCAGCCGCAATGTCCTTGGCATTGGCCTCTTTGAGCATGGGCGCGGCCTCACGCAGGCCCTTGGCCATGGCGCGCAAAATTTCGTTTTTGGCGGCCGAGTCGAGCTGGTTGAGGGCATAGGCCGCCGCCCGCGCCTGCTGGCCCATCTGGTGAATGGTTTGCTCGATGGTCTGCATGGCTCAGGTGGCTTCTCGGGCGTGAAAGTGGGTGGAGACGCCCTTGCCGGCGACGATGTCGATCAGGCGCTCGGGATGGCGGCCGTGGGCGATGTGGGTTTCGATGCCGTTCTCGACGGCAAACTTGATGGCGGCCAGTTTCGAGGCCATGCCGCCGATGGAAAAGCGACCCTTGAGGTCCTGGACGTGGGCAAAGGCATCCTCGATGTTCTCGACCACGGGAATGAGTTCCTGGCTCTTGGGATCGAGCAGGCCGTCGACACTGGTCAGCAAAATGACGCGTTCGGCACCCGCCAACTTGGCGACCTGCACCGAGAGCATGTCGTTGTCGCCGAACTTGAGCTCCTCGACCGCCACCGAATCGTTCTCGTTGATGATGGGCAGGATGCGCGGTTCCTGAAGCAGGCGCTCGAAGGTGTCCTTGACCCGGCGGGCACGCTCGGGCCGCGACAGGTCCTCGGCGGCAAGCAGGACTTGGGCGGCGGTGATGTCGAAATTGGCGAACAGCCCGCTATAGGTCTGCATCAGGCGCGCCTGGCCCACTGCGGCGCAGGCCTGGCGAGTGGCGGTGTCGTCGGGGTATTCCTTGAGGCCGAAGGCCGAAACGCCGGAGCCGACCGCTCCCGAGGAGACAAAGAGGCAGCGATGGCCCTGGTCCATCAAGGCCGCGATGGCGGCCACCAGATGCACCAGCGCTCCACGGTCCAGGGTGCCATCGGCCGACTTGGTCAGCACGCCGGTTCCGGCTTTGATCACAGTGAGGGGTTCGGACATGGGAGATCGCCGCTGCAGGCGGGGCACCGACTTACCTTGATTTCAAGCAAATGCAAAGGAATTGCCAAACGATGAAGGCTTGATGGAGGGCGGCGCAATGACGCATTTTCCCGCATGCTCAAGAAGCTCCTCAAAAAACTCAAGGGCATGAGTGAACGGGCGCCCCTGGATCCCAGGCAGTTCAATGATCCCCTGGCCGAACAGATCGACTGGACGCCACTCAAGCCCGGCGGCACCAACATCAAGACCCACAAGCTCAGAAAAATCCATGCCCAGCGCATGGAATTCCGCTGCAGCCTGAGCATGCTGCTCTTTGGCGGCATCTTCTTCCTGCTTGGCGTCGGCGTGCTGATCGGCGCCATCATCGCTTTCTTCAACCGCACACCGGACACTCCCAGGGGAATCTTCGTCTTCCTGCCCCTCTTCGGCCTGATCTTTGGCGCAGTGGGCTTCTTCATGCTGCGGGGCGCCCTGGCCCCGCGCGTCTTCGACTTGGCTCACGGCTACTATTGCCGGGACCGCAAAAAGCCCGAGCACGCCTTCGACCCCTCGACCATCACCGATCATGTCCGGCTCACCGAGATACACGCCCTGCAGTTGCTCTCCGAGTATTGCCGGGGGGACAAGAGCAGCTATTACAGCTACGAGCTCAACCTGGTGCTCAAGGACGGCTCGCGCATCAACGTGGTCGATCACGGCGGACGCTCCGCCATCCAGCGCGATGCCAGGACACTCTCGGAGTTTCTCGGCAAGCCCCTGTGGGCCGCACACTGAGAAGGACTTGATTTCCTCTCGCCCTCACCGCCCGGAACGCTAATTTGGCCGCATCATGAAAGCCACCGCTCCCTTCACCCTGCTTTTTGCCCTGCTTCTGGCCGCCTGCAACAACGCCTCCGAGGAGGCCAACCATGCCGGCCACGATCCGAATGCTGCCGACCATCCCGAGGACTGCCCCAACTGCAGCCACGAGGCTCTGGGTGTCGAGGTGGTCGAGCTCTTCAACGGCGAAAATCTGGAGGGCTGGAGTTCGGTTCTCTGGTCGGAGGATGGCTCTGCCGAAAGCCTTTCCAAGGAAGACGTCTGGAGCGTTGAAGACGGCGTTCTCATCTGCAAGGGCAAGCCCTTGGGATACCTGCAGACCACCGAGGACTATCAGGACTACGTGCTCAACCTGGAATGGCGCTGGGCTCCCGGCACCACGCCCACCAACAGCGGCGTGCTGCTGCGCATCGCCGAGGCCCCCGAAACCTTCCTGCCCAAATGCGTCGAAGCCCAACTCCAGCACGGCAACGCGGGCGACCTCTACGGCTTTTTCGGCGCGTCGCTTGAGGGCGACAGCGAACGCTACCAACTCATCGAAAGTGAAAAGATCGGCGACTTCCACGCGGTCAAAAAGATGAAGTCCCTCGAAAAGTCACCCGGTGAGTGGAACCACTACCGCATCAAGGTTCACGGCGACACCATCAAGCTGCACATCAATGGCGAACTCGCCAATGAAGGCCATGGCATCGATGTGCTCGCCGGCCCCATCGGCCTGCAAAGCGAAGGCAGCGAGATCCACTTCCGCAACGTGCGCGTCGAGCCCCTCGAGCCCCTCGAGTGAAGCTCAGACTTGCGCTGAATCCAGCCACGGTTTGAACTCCGAGGGCACCGGCGCCTCGAAGGAGACCTTCTCCCCCCGGACTGGGTGGGTGAAGGACAGCTTCCAGGCGTGGAGCATGAGCCGGTCCGGCAGGCCCGCTTCCTTGCTCGGCTTGCCGTAGATGGGATCGCCCACAATGGGCGTGCCCTTGTGGTGCAGGTGCACGCGGATCTGGTGGGTGCGTCCGGTGTGCAAATGGCAGAGTACCAGGGCAGTCCCCGTGGATGGGTCGGTGGCCTTCACCACGTAGTCGGTGATCGCCGGCTTGCCACCGGGCGGATTGACCACCGCCATCTTCTGACGGTTGACCGGATGACGGCCGATGTGGGTGAAGACCGTGTCTTGCGCCGGTTTGGGCACGCCACGGGTCACCGCGAGGTAGAGCTTCTCCATGGTGCTGCGTTCCGAAAACTGCTCGACCAGCGAGCGGTGGGCCGCGTCCGACTTGGCCACCACCAGGCAGCCCGAGGTGTCCTTGTCGAGCCGGTGAACGATGCCGGGCCGCTCGACCCCGCCAATGCCCGAGAGCTTGCCACGGCAATGGTGCAAGAGGGCATTGACCACCGTGCCATCCGGATTGCCGGCAGCGGGATGCACCACCATGCCGTGCGGCTTCATGATGACGATCAGGTCCTCGTCCTCGTGCAGCACCTCCAGCGGGATATCCTGCGGCGCGTGCTCCAGGGGAACCGCCTCTGGAATCGTCACCTGGATGCGGTCTCCGGCCGCTACGTTATCGCGTGGTTTGGCGGGCTTGCCATTGAGGGTGATGTGCTGCTCCCTGATCAGGGTCTGGATGCGTGAGCGCGACAACTCCTCCATCCGGGCTGCCAGCCAGGCGTCCAGTCGATCTGCGGCACAATCCACCTCGATTTCCATCGAACCAGAGCTTCCGGACAGCCCGAAATCCCTGCAAGTTTCAAGTTTGCACAACTTCTCCGAATTTCAGTAGTTTAATTGCCGATGCCCGAGGATCCGGAAACCATTGCCGACTGCGAGGCCTGCAACTCGCCCATGGACATCTCGGCGGTCGCTCCCTTCTCCAATGTGGTCTGCCCGAATTGTGGCGAGCAGTCCCGCGTGAAGACCCAGTTCGGGCCCTACACCCTGACCCACCGCTACGCCGTCGGCGGCATGAGCATGGTGTTTTCCGCCAAGGACAGCACGCTGGAGCGAGAGGTTGCGGTCAAGATTCTCAGCGAGGAGTACTCCCAGGACCAGAAGCGCATCGATGCCTTCGAGGAGGAGGCCCGCATCACCGCCTCATTCAGCCATCCCAACGTGGTGCGGGTATTGCGCACCGGCCACGCCTTCGGCCGCTACTACATCGCCATGGAACTGGTCTCCGGCGGCCATTTCGAGCACCACATCCGCGAGCGCAAGCGCATCCCTGAAGAGGATTTGCTGCCCAC
>JAWVYP010000170.1:0-6242 GCA_033722655.1 Akkermansiaceae bacterium
GGGCTGAGTTGACACTCTGTCCAACTGCGTTTTCAAGGAGAACGCAGGCAACATCGGGAAGGACAAGCCGCAGACCGAGCTTTCATGAAATTTCCGGGTTAAGTCGGCCACCCGGCCGCAGCACCGCAAATGCGGTGATCAGCGGATTTCGGCCCTGGGACCGAATTGACAGCCGAAGTCCCGGGTGAATAGATGGCCGAAGCCATGAGCAGCTTTAGTCTTCGCCCCCATTTCAGCCAGTTGATCGAATTGGACGTGGAGAAGGCCCAGGCACGCATCATTGAACAGGTGGAATCCGCCGAGGATGAATGCGAGCTGAAGTGCTTTCCGGGCTTTCTGACCCTGCGCATTCCCGAGGCCGAGCGCCACTTCTGGTCGCCCCGTCTCACCCTCTCGCTGGAGGCTGACGGGCAGGGCCACACACAGGTCACCGGCATCTACGGACCCAACGCCAAGCTCTGGTCCCTGTTTTTGTATGGATGGCTGATCGTGGGCAGCGCGCTGCTGTTCTCGGGCATTCTCGCCGGGGTACAACTCGCCCTCGGCAACACCGCTTGGGGGCTGTGGATCTTTTGCCCCTTTGCCCTGCTGGCCATCGGCCTCTACGTGACCGCCCAAATGGGCCAGAAGCTGGGCGCCTCCCAGACCCGTCGCCTCCACCACCTCTACGAGGCCGCCATGGGCCGCACCGAGGAGCTGCATTGAGTCCCGGGGCCACCTCCGGACTGAAACATCACTGGATGGCGCCTGGTATCAGGTGGCAGCGCAGTCTGGCACGGGATACGCTTGCCCGGGCCGCCCTGCGCGCCCAACATTCGCCGCCTGAAACCCCAAAAGACCTACCGATCCACTCCCATGAACGGCCTACGCATCCTCACCCCCCTCGCCATGAGCCTCATCGCCACCGTGACCAGCTCCGCCGAACTCCTCCCCGTGCCGGAACGCGGCTTCCTCAGCGCCCGCCCGGCCAAGAACTGGGAGGAAGGCCTGATCAGCGGCAACGGCACCCTCGGCCTCAACGCCTACAGCCGCCCCAACGAGGAGCGCATCATCCTGACCCACGAGCGCCTCTTCATGCCCATGGGTGAGCCCCATGTGCCCCTCGATCAATCCGAATTCCTGCCCGAAATCCGCCGCCTGATCGCCGCCGGCGAATACAAGAAGGCCGAGCACCTGCAGTTTGAGAAATCCGGCCAGGACGGCTTCATGTATCCCGACTTCTTCGTACCCGCCGGCGACCTGACCATCACGCGTGCTCCACAGGGCGAGCTTCGCGACTATTCGCGCACCGTCGATTTCACCACCGGCGAGTGCACCATCCGCTGGACCGATGAGGCCGGCACCTTCACCCGCAGCTTCTTCGCCTCGCGCAAGGACGGCGTGGGCGTGATCCGCCTCCAGGCCGACGAGCCCGGCAAGATCGACTGCACCCTCAAGCTCGAGGCGCGCGAATCCAGCGACGAATTCAACAAGGACACCGACATCGCCAAGAAGTCCGACGACTCCTTCAAGGAGCACTTCGGTGAGCTCAAGAGCCGTTCCACCGCGGACTCGCTCTCCTACAGCATGCAATGCCTCAAGGCCTATGAGGGCAGCATCACCGCCGTCAACGTCCACGCCAGGGTCATCACCGTGGGCGGCAAGGCGACCGCCAAGGAAGACGGCTCACTGGTGATCGAGGGCGCGAACGAAGTCCTACTCTTCACCGACATCGCCCTGCCCCGCGAGAAGGGCACCGACCTCTTCGGCGAACTCGCCACCAAGCTCGGCAAGGTCGAGGCCGACTACGACAAGCTGCTCGCCGCCCACGCCGAGCTCCACGGCGAGCTTTTCAAGCGCACCAAACTCGACATCGGCGGTAGCGAGGAGGATCACCGGAAGAGCACCGAGACGCTGCTCGAAGTCTCCACCTGGCAGGACATCAACAAGGCCCTCATCGAGAAGCAGTTCGACGCCGGCCGCTACAACATTCTCTGCTCCACCGGTGAGCTTCCACCCAACCTGCAGGGTGTGTGGGCCGGCAACTACGTGCCCAACTGGGCCAGTGACTACACCCACAACGGCAACGTGCCCTCCGCGATCGCCGCCAACCTGCCGGGCAACATGCCCGAGCTGACCCCGGCCTACACTCAATACATCGAATCGCTGATTCCCGACATGAAGGTCAATGCCAAGCACCTCTTCGGGGCGCGCGGCATCGTCCTGCCCTCGCGCAGCAGCACCCACGGCTACAACAACGCGCTCGCCCCCAACTTTGCCGGTGGCATGTGGGTGGCCGGCGCCGGCAAGGCCGCCCGCTTCTTCTACGACTACTACCTCTTCACCGGTGACAAGGAGTTCCTCCGGGAGCACGCCGTTCCCTACCTCGAACTCTGCGCCCTCTTCTTCGAGGATTACCTCTACGAGGACGAAAACGGCCAGTACATCTTCTCGCCCACGCAGTCTCCCGAGAACTGGCCCTCCATTCCCAAGGAAGAGCAGAAAGGACCCAGGTCCCAGGCCACCTTCAACGCGACCATGGACGTCGCCGTCGCCAAGGAAGTGCTGACCAACCTCATCGCCGCCTCGCGCACCCTCGGCATCAACGCGGACCAGATCCCCAAGTGGGAAGGCATGCTCGCCAAGATGCCGCCCTACATGCTCAACGAGGACGGCATCATCAAGGAGTGGCTGACCCCCAAACTCGGCAACCAGGACGCCCACCGCCACTCCTCCCAGCTTTACCCGCTCTACTACGTCATGCCCGAGGAGATCGAAAAGGATCCCGAGCTGCTCGAGGGCTTCCGCAAGAGCGTGGAGTTCAAGCTCGCCGAGCACTGGAAGGACCCCGAAGACCGCGGCTTCATGTCCTTCGGCCTGGTCCAACTCGGCCAGGTGGTCTCCACCCTTGGTGATGGCGAGCTCTCCTACCTCTGCCTGCGCCACCTGGTGAACCGCTTCTGGCTCAACAACCTGGCCTCCATGCACAACCACCGCCACCTCTTCAACATGGACATCAGCGGTGGCCAACCCGCGCTCATCATCCAGATGCTGATCGGCTCCGATCTCGGCGAGATCAGCCTGCTTCCCGCCCTGCCCAAGGAGTGGCCCAAGGGCTCGCTCGAAGGCGTGCTCTGCCGCGGCGCGATCGAGATCCACCAGCTCAAGTGGGACGGCAAGAAAATCGAGGTCGAACTGACTTCGCCGGCCGATCAGGAAATCGAGCTGACCGTGCCCGCTGAGATCAAGACGGCACTCGCCAAGAACGCCAGCGTCAGCAAGACCGACAATCCAAAGGCCAGCACCGTTGTCCTCACCGCCGACACCAAAGCCACCCTCACCTTCGAACTCAAGTAACCCCACCCACTCCGGAACCATGGCCCGCATCCCGGGGCGCATTGCGCTCAGCTCCTTCGTCACCCTGTCCTTCATCGGCCTTACGGCCTGCAAACCCGGCGGCCCCGATCCGGGCGCTGACGATTCCGAGGCCATGGCTCCCGCCGCCTCCATCACTGCCGTCGATCTGCGCGCCGAGGGCAAGCTCGCCCCGCTCGGCGTGCCGCCCGTGCCAGATCTCTCCTGGAGGGTCGAGTCCGACCAATACAAGCAGACCCAGAGCGCCTGGCAGATCCGCGCGGCCAGCAGTCCCGAACTGCTCGCTGATGGAAAAGCCGACCTCTGGGACAGCGGCAAGACGCCCTCCCAGCGCTCCCCCCTCATTGCTTACGCTGGCGAAGCTCTCAAGAGCGGCCAGATCTGCCACTGGCAGGTCCGCGTCTGGGATGGCCAGGACCGCCCCAGCGCCTGGAGTCCGGCCACCACCTTTGAAGTGGCTCCCGTCACCCCCGGCGACTGGTCGGGCGCCAAGTGGATCGACGACGGCAAGGAAAACCCGTCCAAGGACGAGGACTTCTACAAGCCCGACCCCAATCCGCTCTTCCGCAAGGCCTTCCACCTGGACAAGCCCATCGAGCGCGCCCGCCTGCACGTGGTCGGCCTCGGCCTCTGCTACCCCAGCCTCAACGGGGCGCGACTGGACGATCACCTCTTTGATCCGCCTTGGACCGACTTCGAAGACCGCATTTTCTTCCGCACGCTCGATGTCACCGAGCAGGTGGCCGAGGGCAGCAACTGCCTCGGCCTGGAAGTCGGCAACGGCTTCTTCAATCCCCTGCCCCTGCGCAAGTGGGGCCGGCGCAATCTGCGCACCGACACCTTCGTCGGCCGCCCGCGCGTCATCGCCAAATTGGTCGTCACCCACCCCGACGGCAGTGAAAGCGTCATCACCACCGGCGATGACTGGAAGACCACCGAGGGCCGCTCCCTCAAACACCACATCTACATTGGAGAAGTCCGCGATGCCCGCATCGAGCATCCCGGCTGGAACACCGCCGATTTCGACGACTCCGACTGGAGGCCCGCCAGGGTCAACGACGCCTCCTTGGGTCCGCTCCAGCCGCTGAAGATGCTGCCGGTGCGCGCCCGCGACACCCTCCAGGCCGTCGCCCTCACCGAACCCAAGGAAGGCACCTGGATCGTCGACTACGGCGTCAACTTTTCGGGCATTCCCGAGATCGACTTCGACGTCCCCGCCGGCACGCGCATCACCCTGCGTTTCGGCGAACTCCTTTACGAGGACGGCACCCTCAACCCGATGACCAGCGTCACCGGCCAGATCAAGGGCATGGTCACGCTCGATGACGGCACTGTGCAACCCAAGGGCGGCCCGGGTGCTCCCGAAATCGCCTGGCAGGAGGACATCTACATCGCCAAGGGCGGTGGAGAAAGCTACACCCCCGACTTCACCTATCACGCCTTCCGCTTCATGGAAGTGACCGGTCTGCCCGAGGCTCCGAAGAAGGAGCAATTTCGCGCCATCCCCTTCAACACCGAACTGGCGCAGGCCGGCAAGTTCGAGTGCTCCAACGAGCTCCTCAACCGCATCCAGCAGCTCTGCCTCAACACCTTCCACGCCAATGTGGTGGCCGTTCAGTCCGACTGCCCCCACCGCGAGCGCTTCGGTTATGGCGGGGACATCGTCGCCACCAGCGAAACCTTCCTGATGAACTTCGACATGGAGGGATTCTACAACAAGACCGTGCTCGACTGGCAGGACGCCCAGCTCGAGAACAAGCTGATGCCCGACACTGCGCCCTACGCCGGAGTGAAATACTGTGGCGTCGGCTGGGGCATGGCCCATCCCATCCTCGTTGAGCAACTCTACCGCCACTACGGCGACAAGCGCATGCTCGAGTGGCAACTGCCCGTCGCCCTGAGCTGGATCGAGGCCGAAGCCGGCCGCCGCGAAGACGGTCTGGTGGTCGTCGGACTCGGCGACCACGAAGCCTTGATCGAGGAAAACAAGGGTTCCGTGCTCACCACCCCGAAGTTCATTGCCTCCTGCAAGCGCATCGCCCGGCTGGCGCGCATTTCCGGCAACGAGGCCGCGGCCGAACGCTGCGAAGCCTGGGCCGCCGAATCCCAGGCCGCCTGGCAGAAGGCCTACCTCGACACCGAGAGCGGCAAGGTTGGCGTCGGCAAGCAAACCCAGCAGGCCTTCGCCCTCGGCTTTGACGCCGTTCCCGAAAAGCATCAGGAAGCCGTTTTCGGGGTGCTGGTGGACAAGCTCACCCAGACCAAGGACCATCCCCGCCTGAGCACCGGCATCTACGGCACCTGGAAGATGCTCGAACTGCTGCCCGAGTTCGGTCGCAACGATCTGGCCTACGGCCTCGCCACGCGCGAGACCATGCCCTCCTGGGGCTGGATGCTCGAAAACGACGCCACCACCCTGTGGGAAAACTGGGAGGGCAGCGACAACACCTACTCCAACAACCACCCCATGTTCGGCTCGGTCTCCGGCTGGTTCTTCCGCTGGCTCGGCGGCATCCAGTGCGCGCCCGAAGCCGTCGGCTTTGACCGCATCGTGATTTGCCCCCGTCCGGTTGAAGGGCTCGAATGGGTGAAGAGCTCCCACGACTCCATCCGCGGCACCATCGTCTCCAACTGGAAGAAAACGGCCGAAGGCACCGAGTTCGAAATCACCATTCCCGCCAACACCACGGCCAAGGTCGAGCTGCCAGCTGCCGCCGGGCAGGCCGTGGAGGTGCTGGAAGGTCCCGAAGCCAATTTCGAGCCCTCCGAAAGCCAGCAAGGCATCCATCAGGCCGAGTTGGGCAGCGGCAAGTGGCGGCTGATGGTCGGCAAGGCGGACTGAGCCTGTCAGGAAGAATTCTCCACCTTGAGGCGGATGAAGGCGCCCA
>JAWVYP010000171.1:0-6176 GCA_033722655.1 Akkermansiaceae bacterium
CCCGAGAAGGCCTTCTTTGCGGAAACCGCCAAGGAGCTCATCCAACTCATCGGCTTCACCCGCTGGCTCGGCCTCGGTGCGGTGGTCGCAGTGGCAGCACTGGTCGCCAACGCCCTGCTGCTCATCGTGCGCGGCCGGGTCAAGGAGAATGCCGTGCTGCGCACCCTCGGTTATCCCTCGCGAGCCATCGCCACCCTGGTGGTCAGCGAGGGCGGCATGTTAGGCTTCATCGGCAGTATCGTCGGCGTCGGCGGCTCGGCCCTCTTTCTCGCCTGGCAGAACATCACCATGGGCAACGAGGGCCTGACCCTCGCCGTCCAACCCGACTTCGTTGTGATCGTCGGCAGCCTCATCGCCGGCTCGCTGCTCGGACTCTTCGCCTCCTTCTGGCCCGCTTGGCAGGCGGCCCGCCAACCCATCATCGCCTCGCTGCGCGACTAAGCCATCCGGCGTCGCCCTACGCGCGATGCCGGAACAAGCAAACCAAGAACCAAGAACTAAGAACCAAGAACTAGGAACCAGGAACCCCATGCTCCCCTTCAGTTACGCCATCCGCAACCTGTTGCGCTCCAAGACCCGCCTGATGCAAACCATCGGCGGCAGTGCCTTGGTGGTGCTGCTGGTGATGTCCGCAGTGGCCATCAACCAGGGCATGAACCGTGTGCTCTCGGCATCGGGTTCGGAGCGCAACGTGATCCTGCTGGGTGCCGGTTCCGAAGAGAGCACCCAACGCAGCGAGGTCAAGGAGACCACCGCCACCATCGCCTCCTCGAGCATCCCGGGCATCACCGAACAACTCGGCGTGCGCGCCGTCTCCGGCGAAATCCACTACATGACCTACCTCGGCTTTCCCGATGACTCCCGGGCTCAGGCCCTGATCCGCGGCGTCACCCCAGCCATCCTCCACGTTCAT
This sequence comes from Akkermansiaceae bacterium, assembly GCA_033722655.1. Taxonomy (GTDB): domain Bacteria; phylum Verrucomicrobiota; class Verrucomicrobiia; order Verrucomicrobiales; family Akkermansiaceae; genus Luteolibacter. The sequence continues at coordinate 914 of JAWVYP010000171.1, forward strand.
CCCGAAGTGCGCATCGTCGAAGGCAGCTTCCCGCGCTCGGGCGAAGTGATGGCCGGTGTCCTGGCCTGGCGCAACCTCGGAGTTGAGCAGGACCAACTCAAGGTCGGCTCCACGGTCCGCATCGACAATCAGGAGATGACGGTCTCCGGGCTGTTCTCCGCTCCGGGCACGGTGATGGAGTCCGAAGTCTGGGCCACGGTCGGCGACATCCGGGTGCTGGCACAACGCGAAACCCTCTCGTGTGTGGTGGTGCGCCTGGACGATCCCGCCGACTTCTCGGAAGCCGATCTCTTTGCCAAGCAGCGCCTCGACCTCGAACTCAGCGCCCTGCGCGAGAGCGATTATTACGGTCGCTTGAGTGACTTTTTCGGACCCCTGCGCGCGATGATCTGGGTCACGGTCAGCCTGATTGCTGCGGGTGCCGTGTTCGGCGGCATCAACACCCTCTACGCCGCCTTTGCCTCGCGGGTGCGCGAGATGGCCACCCTGCAGGCCATCGGCTTCGGCCGCACCACGCTGGCCTTCAGCCTGATCCAGGAGAGCACGCTCGCCTGCCTCAGCGGCTCCCTGGTGGCCTCCATCATCGCGATGATTGCCATGGACGGCCTGCAGGTACCCTTCTCCATCGGCACCTTCAGTCTGGAGGTGACCGGCAATGTCGCACTGACCGGCATTCTCACCGGACTCTTGCTCGGCATCGTCGGCGCCATTCCGCCCGCCATCCGCTGCCTCAAACCCTCTCTCCCCGTCGCCTTAAGAAGTTAACTAGAACAACAAGCAATACCATGAAAACACATCCCATCATCCTGACCACCCTCGCTTCTCTTGCGCTGGTTTCCTGCAACAGCAAGGAGGGCGGGGATTCATCCGCCGAAATCAAAAAGGCCAGCCCGGAGCTCAAGGCGGTCATCGATGCCCCGGTTGAAGCCGAGGCTTCCGACATTCACGTCATTCGCGAAACCGCCAAACCCGGCGACACCATCACCGTCACCGGCTGGATCATGGGCAACGAGAGTCCGTTTGTTGAGGGCCGCGCCGCCTTCATCCTCGGCGATCCGAAGGTCATCACCGCCTGCTCCGAACGCCCGGGCGACGGCTGCAAAACTCCGTGGGACAACTGCTGTGACGATGCCGAAGACATCCAACGCGCCACTGCCACCATTCAGGTTGTGGATGAAGACGGCCGCGTGCTCAAGGAAGGCATCGAAGGCGTGGAGGGCATCGAAAAGCTCTCCAAGCTCAAAGTCACCGGCACCGTGGCTGAGGGCTCGACCTCAGAGAGCCTGGTGATCAATGCCAGTGCCATTGATCTGCAGTAAGGTTCCTAGTTCTTAGTTCCTGGTTCCTGGTTATCTCATGAAAGCCCTTCCCATCATATTCGCGGCAATTCTGCTGCTTGGCTGTGCCACCCAGCCGCCCGGCCCGACCGGTCCACCACCGGCCTGGGTCAACGCACCCCATTCGGGGGCGGTGTTGAGCGCGGACTGGTGGCAGGGCTTTGGCGACCCACAACTCGGCTCGCTGGTTAAGCGCGCATGGGAAAACAATCCCGACATCGAGGTGGCCCTGCATCAGATCGAAGCCGCCCGTGCCGACCGCTTTGAGGCCGCCGCCAACTTTCTGCCCAAGGCCGGCATCGAACTGGGCTTTCGTGAAGCCCGCGAACAGAACCGCGACACCGGCTTCCGCGCCGTGGACATGAAGCCATGGACCGCCGAGGGTGGCATCTCATGGGAACTCGACCTCTTCGGCAAGCGCCGCGCCGAGTGGCGCGCCGCCAAGGCCGGTGAGGCTGCCGCCCACGCTCGACTCCGCGGTGTGCGCCTGCTGGTGGCCACCGAGGTCTGCGCCGCCCGCCTGGAGCAGAACCTGCTGACCCGCGAGTTGGGTTTGCAGCGTCAGCAACTCGAGGACGAGAACGAGGCCACCGAACTCAGCCGGCAACTTCTGGCCAAAGGCCTGATCTCGAGTGCGGCTCACGCCAAACGCATCAGCGACATGGAGGATCTGGAGCGCCGCGTGCACGAACTCATGCGCCTGCAGGAAAATGCGCGGCTGCGCTTGGTTCGCTTGCTCGGCGGTGGCAAGGCTCCCTCTCCACGCTCAAGCAACTTTGCCCTGCCAGCCATTCCCAAGCGCGTGCCCGCCGAAGTCTGGCAGCAACGCCCCGACCTGCTGGCCGCCGAAGCGATGGTGCGCGAGGCCTTCGCCGTTGCCGACAGCGCCAGACTCAATCTGCTACCGACCCTGTCACTGAGTGCTGGCGGCAGTCTGGCCAGCAGTTCTCCGCGCGACAGCTACGAAGTCTGGATGGCAAGTGTCGGCCCCAAGCTCGACATCCCGATCTGGGACCCCGCCCGCATCGCCCAAGTCAAACGCGGCAAGGCCAGGGCCGCCGAGGCCGCTGCCCGCTACCGCTCGACCAGTGACCGGGCAGTGGAGGAGATTGAATCGGCCTACAATGACTCCATCCACCACCGCCATCACATGGAGTCGCTCGAGCGCGAGGCCGCAGCCAAACGCAAGGCCTGGCAGGACTCGCAAGCCAAGTATCAGGCGGGGCTCGATTCTGCGATCCAGCGCACCGATCTCGGGCGCTCCTACGCCAACACCGCCATCATGGCCACCCGCATGCGCATCGAAGCCCTGCACTCGCAACTCAGGCTGATCCGGGCCTTGGGTGGGGGAAAATGAGTCAAAGCATGCCGCGAAATGGTAGCAGAGGGCGGATTTGAACCGCCGACCAAAGGCTTATGAGTCCTCTGCTCTACCCCTGAGCTACTCTGCCATTTTTCGCGGGTTGAGCGGGAAAACCGCTCCGGGGGGCAGGTGGTTACCGCCCGCCACAGGAATTGTCCACCCAAAATTGGCCCGATTCAACGTGGAATCGGCCTGAATCAGCCGTTCACGCAGGACCTTGGCCAGCAACGTCGGTCTTGATCGTCACGTGCAGCTTGTCGTAACCGCGCTGCTGTGGGTCGTGGCGAAGGCAATGAGCACCATGCGCTCGATTCCGGACTGGGCAATGACCTACACTGCCGACGCAAGCGGAAACCCACCACATAACAGCATCAGGACCAGCCAGGTTCGAAGCTCTAGCATCGACCGCGCCCTGACGCACCCGGCAGGGCCCACCATCATCGGACAAGCGCAATTTTACGGGGGATTGGCGGGCTTGTAATACGATTTGGTGACATGAAACACCCATTTGGTGGTTTTCGAACCCGGTTCCGCTCCACATCATCGCCTAAAACCTCTCTAGCGCCCAACTTCCCTTTTCCCGGAATATCAAAAATCCATACCTGTCATGAAAAAGCTCATTACCCTCTTCGCCAGCGTCAGCACTTTGGCAGTCGTTCCAACGCAGGCGGCTGTGATCAATCTCTCTGATCATACCGCGGTCGCCGGCACTGGTAATTTCACCCAATCACTGGGCACCACAATCAGCAATGACAACGCGGTTTACATGGTCGGCACCATCACCTGGCAGCCCAACGCCACGAACCTAGAGGCAACCGCGAACTTTCATCTTGCAGCCAATCAGCAGCGCGGAGGTTTCGGTAGCAGAGGGGGCTCTGTGGACATCATGCTGGATGGTGGCATCGAGGGCCAAGGCAGCGGACGACCAGACGGTGCCTACACCGTAGACACCACTGCGGGAGCAACCACCTCATATACCTTCGTTTTGAAAATTGATCAAACCAACACCACGGATCCTGGAGCGGGTAATTATTGGACCACCGGCAACCCCAACATGTGGCTCTGGATCGATCCCAATCTTGCCGCAACCGAAGGCAGTCAAGCTGCAACCATGAGCGCTTGGTGGAGCGGCCAAAATAATTTTGCTCAAGTCTTCTACAATCACGGCACCGGCTCGCCGAACGGAGACGTGGTGTATTCGGACTTCTCTGTTCACTACGGAGGTGACAGCCCCTTTGCCGTCCCCGAGCCCTCCGCCGCTCTCCTAGGCATGCTGGGCTCGCTGCTCCTGCTGCGCCGGCGCCGCAACTGAGCCCGATCCTCAGGCTTTCCCCGGACACCCCGCCACCTGCGGGGTGTTTTGCCGTACAGACCCCACGGGCAGAAAAAATCCCGCGAAATTTGCTTTCCCGGCATTTCTCCCTAAGGTTCGCGCAGTTCACTGAGTCAGATGGCCGCTGCAGACAAGAAACACATCCTCATCGTTGGTGCCGGCCCAGGCGGTCTGAGTGCCGCCATGACCCTCGCCAACCGCGGATTCCGCGTCACCGTGGTGGAAAAAAGTGACCGTGTCGGCGGCCGCAACGCCGAACTCAAACTCGGAGACTACTCCTTCGACGTCGGCCCCACCTTCCTCCACCAGAAGTTCTGCCTGGACGAAGTCTTTGCCGAGGCCGACCGCAAGCCCGAAGACTATCTGGATCTGGTCGACCTCAACCCCATGACGCGCCTGACCTGGGGCGACACCTCGCTGCACACCTACAGCGACCAGAAACAGATGGTCGAAGAACTCGAGAAGGTCTTCCCCGGCAGCAGCGCGGGCTTCAAGCGCTACATGAAGGAACAGGCGGTGAAGTTCCGCAAGATCTACCCCTGCCTGCAGCGCCCCTACCAGACCCTGGGCTCCTTCTTCAGCCCAAACCTGCTCAAGGCCCTGCCCTACGTGCTGACCAACAAGAGCGTGCACGACGCTCTCGGCAATTATTTCGACGACGAGCGCCTCAAGCTCGCCTTCACCTTCCAGGCGAAATACCTCGGCATGTCGCCCTGGCACTGTCCCGCCCTCTTCAGCATCCTCTCGTTCACCGAGTACCGCTTCGGCGTCTACCATGTGCAGGGTGGGCTCAACCGCATTTCTCACGCCATGGCCGAAGTGGTCGGCGAACTTGGCGGCGAAATCAGACTCAATGCCGGGGTCAGGGAGCTGACCATGCAGGGCCGCACCCTGACCGGTGCCATCCTCGAAAACGGCGAGACCATCACCGCAGACGCCGTGGTTCTCAACGCCGACTACGGCCACGCCGCAACCCAGTTCTTCGGCAAGCGAAGCATCCCGGTCGAAACCCTCAAGAAGAAGCAGTTCTCCTGCTCGACCTTCATGATCTACGTCGGGCTCGACACCATTTATCCGAACGAGCCCCATCACCACATCCTCTTCGCCGACGACTACGCGGCCAATGTCCACGACATCCAGAGCCAGAAGCGCATCTCGGAGGACATGTCCATCTACATCCGAAATTCGAGCGTCACCGATCCCCACGTCGCCCCCGCCGGCAAGTCGGGC
>JAWVYP010000172.1:0-6132 GCA_033722655.1 Akkermansiaceae bacterium
CATTGGCCAGGCCGCCCCAGTCGTCGTGGAACATGTCCTTGCCGGCGTAAGTGGGACGCACCACCTGGGTGTGGCAGAGGTAGCAGCCGTTTTCGGCATAAACCCGCGAACCGTCGGCGATCCGGCCGCTGCGCTTGGGGTTGAAGACTTCACCGGTCGCCTCTGAGCCGGGAAAGGCGATCGGCTCAAGATTGCGCATCTTGAAGAAGGGGATGACGACCGCGGCCAGCCAGGCGAAGCCGAAGCTGGCAACGAGACTGAGGATGAAAGTGCGAAGACTCATGGGTGCTTGAAAAAGGTGGAGGATGAATGGGTTCAGTGGGCGGGCGCCTTGCCGGAACCGGACTGGTCGAGGGGACCGGCATTGTCGATGTCACCCTCCTCACCATGCGGGCTGCCGGAGTCACCGTGCGATCCCACCAGCAGGGTCGGGTGGGTGCTGCGGCGGCCGAGGCGCAGCCACATCAGGGCCAGGTGCAGGAAGAAGAAGACGTTGGAGAAGAGGATCAGCACCCAAGCGATGGTCATGGTAATCGCGTAGGGGTAGAAGCGGCTGAAGGTGTCGTTGTTCCAGTCCTCCAGGCCGATCCCCTGCTGCAGGCCTCCGAAGATGGCCACCAGGGCCACGAAGACCGCCCCGTAGCAGGAAAACAGGAAATGCATGGAGATCAGGCGGCGTGAAATCCATTCGCGGCGCGTCAGGCGCGGAACGATGAAATAGGTGGCTCCAAACATCACCAGGCTGAAGAAACCATAGAGTGCAAGAAGGTCAAAGCCGTAGCCCGAGAGGGTGAACTGGGAGAGCTGCAGGGTCTCGAAACGCTCGAAGGGCAGGTTGAGAAAGACCGCCGAAATGGCGAGCACGATCAAGCCACCAATGCCGGCAGTCACGAAGCGCAGCGCGGGGCTTTGCGACAGGGTTTCCTTGTCGGAGAGCACGGTGCGCAGGGTGTTGACGGCAGCGGCGGCAGCCGGCACGAAGATGAGGGCGGTGGCAGCAGCACCGAGGTAGGGCAGGAAGGCTGGAATGGGAGCACCGGCCAGTTTCTGCATGCCCGCCCAGGGAGCGATGATGGCCAGGGACCAGAAACCGAGCTTGGCCAAGGCGTAACTGTAGACCGGACGGCCGGTCACCTTGGGGGCCAGGTAGTAGGCGGCACCGAGGGCTACCGGCATGAAGAAAAGGAAGAGCATGCTGGATCGGAACCAGGCATTGACCCCTGCATCCATTACCGGATGGCCGTCCAAGCAGAAGATCAGGGTGTTGGCGGTGATGTAGATCCAGGGGAACCAGATCATGGCCGCCAGCAGATACCACTGGCTGACGTAGGCCTTGTTCCTGGGACGGACCCGGAACTGGATGAAGGACCAGATGGTGATCAGGAAGTAGCTGGCGAGCAGGACGGGCCAAGCAAAGGTCGGAAACTCCATCCAGTGGACGCCGGTGCTCTCACCGGCGAGGATGCCGATCACGCCGATGGAAACGCCGAGGTTCCAGATGTGGCCGGCGGTGAGGATGGTGCCGACAGCGGTGCATTTCTTGCGCGAGAGGCGGGCCATCAGCCAGAGGATGACGGCAAAGGCCGCCTGCATGGCCCAGCCGTAGACGAGCAGGTTGACGTGGGCGGGGAAGACGCGGCCGTAGTCGAGGAAGGCGAAACCGCTGAGAAAGCCGGGATGGTGCAGCTTGGCGGAGGCAATCACGCCGAGCAGGATGGAGACGGCCAGCCAGGCGGCACCACTGGTCAGGAAGAACATGACCGGATGGCGCAGCGAACGGTCGATGTCCGCGCGCAATTTGGCGTCGTCAGTCAATGGGGTGGTAGCTTGGGATGGCATCGTTGGAAATCAGGGTTGGATCAGGTCCTCGACGGTCAGCATGGGCTTGCCGACCTCGTCGCGCAGGGCTTCGACCTGCGCGGGTTTCACGGCCGCAGCTTCGTTGCCGAAACTGTTGCGGATGTAGGTGAGCACGGCGGCGATCTGTTCATCACTTTGATAGGCGAGGGGCGCCATCGGAGCGGCGAAGTTGTATTCCTTGCCATTGACCGTGATGGCCCCTTTCAAACCGCGCAACTGGATGCGGATCAGGTTGGAAACGGGACCCGTCACCCATTCGGAGTTGGCCAATGGCGGGCCGATGGGTCCGCCTTCGCCGTTCTGCCCGTGACAGGCAGCGCAGGTCATGTATTGGGCCTTGCCGAGTTCCATCACCGCAGGATCGATGGGACCTTCTTCGGTCATTGCGTCAACGGCTGCAAAATCGGCGGCGGGACCTTCTTCAATCCGTTTGGCCGTCTCCGAACCCGGCACCACCCATTCGGGTTTGACCAGGGGTTCCGGCGCGTATTCCACCAGCGACTGCGCCACTTGGGGAATCGCGGCCTCGATCGCCTCGGCCGGAAGATCCTCGGTCTGGGCGGCCTCCACCTCCTCCTTGATCTCGTAACGCTGATCGGCCTTCTGGGCCTCGATGGCGTCCAGGCGGCTCGGCGTGTCGCGATCGAAGAAGGCAATGACGACCAACACTGCTGCAAAGATCAGCACGATGCCGAGTCCCAGCCAGAAGGCGGAGAAGCGGATGATGGGGTTGTCGCGGTTGGGATCCATGGGGGTGATACTTGGGAGGCGGGTGGGCCTGTGATTTGGGAGGCGGGTGGGCCTGTTATTTGGGAGGCGGGTGGGCCTGTTTAAATAGAACGGTCAGTTGGAGAGATTGGCGGACTCGAGGAGGCGCGGATCGCGGTTCGGGTAGAGCGAATGCTGACCGAGCGCGCGCAGCAGGAAGAAGAGGAAGGCGGCACCGATGGTGACGAAGGCGAGGATGTCGCCCCAGAAGGCACCCGGAATGGAAACGCGGATGTCACCGTAGCTGGAGTCGATGTTGCCCAGTGAAACGCCGCGCTCGGGAATGGCGATCAGGTAGTGGTCGAGCACGTGCATGCAGAGGGTATAGATGGCCACGATGGAGAGCCACTTGGGGTTCTTTTTGAGCCAGGCCTGCAGCAGCACCACGAAGGGCACCACGAAGTGGCCGAAGACCAGCACGATCATGGCGGTGTTCCAGTGGCCGGTGTTGCGGATCAGGAAGTAGGAAGTTTCCTCGGTGATGTTGGCATACCAGATCAGGAAGAACTGGGAGAAGGAGATGTAGGCCCAGAAGATGGTGAAGGCCAGCAGCAGCTTGCCCATGATGTGGTAGTGCTCGCCGGTGGTGACGTTCTTGAGGTGACCCTTGGACTGCAGCCAGGCGCAGACGAGGATGATCACCGCCATCGAATTGAGCGCGGAGCCGGCGAAGAGATAGACACCCCACATGGTGGAGAACCACTTGTAGTCGAGGGCCATCATGAAGTCGAAACCGGTGAAGGTGATGACCAGCGCAAAGAGGATGAGGGTGTATGTCGAGTGGAAGCGGGCCTTGAACAGGCGCTTGGTGCCGGGATTGGGATCGGTGTCTTGGTCGGTGGAGAGCTTGCGCAGGTAGAAGATCACCAAGCTCAGGCCCACGCCCCAGATGATCACACGGAGGTACCAGAAGGGCAGGTTCATGAACCAGTGCTTGTAGTAGAGCAGGTGTTCGTGGGCAGTGTAATGAAGGTAGTCCTTCATCGGCTGGCCCGTGTCGTTTGCACGGTGGATGTTCATCCACTCATAGAGGAACTGCTGCACTTCGGGGCAAAGCAGCGGCAGGCCGAAGAGGAACATCCAGGGATAGGTCGCCCCGAGGTTCTCGAAGGTGCGGCGCACCGAAGTCCCCCACCCCGAGTTGGACACGTTGTGCAGCAGCACCCAGAAGCAGCCGCCGATGGAGAGGGTCAGGTAGAAGTAGAAGGCAAAGAGCCAGGAATAAGCATAGCTGCCTTGAGTCACGCCCTTGGCTGGAATCTTGGCGTCGGGATCCGGCTGTGGGCCCCAGAAGAGCAGGTAGATGCTGGCCAGCGTGCCGACCAGGGCAATGGCCGCAGCAATCATTTTCACCTTGGTCAGCTTGGTGCTGTCGAGGTGATCGCCGTCGATCTTGATGTCGGAGGATGTGACGTGGTGTCCCATTGTATTGGTGGACGATTGGTGGAGGAGAATTTTATTCGGAGGTGGCCTTCTTCGCAGCCTGGAGGGTGTGAATGTAGGCGATGATCGCCCAGCGGTCGCGGACCGGAATGTTGGCACCGTAGGCGCCCATCAGGCCCTTGCCGTTGGTGATCACATCGAACAGGCGGCCATCGGGATAGGTTTCCGGGGAGATGGTGTTGAGCTTGGCGTTCACGTTGCCGGCAACCGGCACGCCGTACTGGGCCGCAACGCCGTTGCCGTTGCCGGATTCACCGTGGCAGATGGCGCAGTAGATGCCGTAACGCTCCTGGCCGCGGCGGATCAGTGCTTCAGCGGATTCCTCGGTGAGTTCGAGTTCAGTGGGCATGCCGTTGCCGTAGTAGTCGCCCACGTGGCCGGTGTAGTAGTAGCCGCCCTGGCCACCGAATTCGTAATCGGGAATGCCACCGATCACGCGCTCGCCCTCGGAGTTGAAGCCACGGGCCTGGGTGCCATCGACCGGCAGGCGTGCGCCCTGACCATCGGCGAAGAAGTCGCTGGGAGCCTGGGCCTTGAGCTTGTCCTGGTCATCCATGTCCGGGAAGACCCGCACCGGAGGTTCGGTAAACTTGTCGCCGCGAAAGCCGAAAATTCCGACCACAATCAGCGCGATCAGTGCGTAGGCTAGGAAGAAGTAGCGCATGGGTGATTAGAAATTGGGAAATTGGAAATTGGGAAATTGGGGAGAGGGCTATTCTTCCTCTTCGACGAGTTCGATGCTGTCGCCGCCGATGTCCTCGAGGAACTTGCGGGTGGCCTCGGTGTCGAAGCTGCCGTCGCGGGCCTCGATGGCGATGAAGAAGCCGTCATCGGTGGCGCGGTGAAACTGGCGGCTGGCAAACAGCGGATGGTTGAGGCGCGGCAACTGGATGAGAGCCAGCAGGCCGAAGAGCACGGTAAAACCGGAGAACAGGATGGTCAGCTCGAACATCACCGGGAAGAAGGCGGGCACGGTGAAGATGTTGGCGGGCTTGGCCTGGACGATGGTCGGGTAGATCACGACCTGGGTGGTGTAGGCCAAGGTGAAGGCGGTCACGAGGCCGGCCAGTCCACCGAAGAAGACGAACCAGGGAAGGATGGAGCGCTTGAGGCCCATCGCGCCGTCCAGGCCGTGGATGGGATAGGGCGAATAGCAGTCCCATTTCTTGACGCCGGCGTCGCGCACCTTTTCGGCCGCCTTGTAGAGGGCGGAGGCGCTCTTGAACTCGGCCAGGTAACCGTAGACTCGTTTGCGGGTGGTGCTCACTTTTGGGAGAATTGAGAGTTTTGAGTTAAGAGTTCAGTGGGTGCGGATCAGCCCTTGGAGCCTTCGAGTTCCTTTTGATAGGCAGCAATCTCGGTCACACCTTCGTCGGGATGACTTTCGTTGTCTTCAAAGTGGGGATCGCTCTCCTCCTTGCTCCATTTGACCTCGGCAATGTTGATGCAGGGCAGGAAGCGCAGGAAGAGCATGAAAAGGGCGAGGAACATGCCGATGGTGCCGACAAAGAGCAGTTGGTCCTGGCCGGAGGGGCTGTAGGTCTTCCAGTCGCCCGGCAGCCACATGCGCGCCAGGGTGGTGACGATGATCACGAAGCGCTCAAACCACATGCCGACGTTCACGCACATCGCCACGGCCATCACGACCCAGAGGTTCTCACGGCACTTCTTGAACCAGAAGACCTGGGGCGAGAGCACGTTGAGCGACATCATGCAGGCGTAGGCCCACCAGTAGGGACCGGCGATGCGGAACTTGAAGGCGGCCATCTCGTAGAGCGCACCGGAGTAGAAGGCGACAAAGAGCTCCATCAGGTAGGCGTAACCGACGATGGTGCCGGTCAAGAGGATGATCTTGGCCATGTTGTCGATGTGCTTCATGGTGATCAGATCCTGCAGGCCGTAGACGAAGCGAGCCGGGATCATGATGGTCAACACCATGGCAAAGCCACCGAAAATGGCGCCGGCGACGAAGTAGGGCGGGAAGATGGTGGTGTGCCAGCCGGGAACCACCGAGGTCGCGAAGTCGAAGGACACGACCGAGTGCACCGAAAGCACCAGCGG
>JAWVYP010000173.1:0-6088 GCA_033722655.1 Akkermansiaceae bacterium
CTGGAAGACGGCATCGCCGAGTCCGCAGACGACATCGACCTGGCGATGATCCTGGGCACCGGCTACGCGCCCTTCCGTGGCGGACCCCTCACCCACGCCGCCAAAACCCCATCCAACTCCACCCCCGACCCCGACAAGTCATGAGCGATACCATGATCGATACCTCCAAGATGAGCGAAGGCCAACGTGCGGCCCTCGAGCTGGCGGAGAGCTCACGCGACGCACGCGAACTCTCGGGCTTTGCCGCCTCCATCTTTGACGGCCGACCGCAACTCGGCCAGCTCTTCCCCTTTCCCATCCAACCGCGCACCGACCGCGAGGCGGGCGATGCCTTTCTCGGTCGCCTCGGCGAGTTCCTCGCCAACGAGACTGACCCCGATGCGATTGACCGCGAGGGTGAGATCCCCGACCCGGTGATCGAAGGCCTGGCCAAGCTCGGCGCCTTCGGCATCAAGATCCCCGAGGAACTCGGCGGCCTCGGCCTGTCCCAGACCAACTACTCGCGCGCCGCGATGCTCCTGGGCGGCCACTGCGGCAACCTCACCGCCCTGCTTTCGGCCCACCAGTCCATCGGCCTGCCCCAGCCGCTGCTGGTCTTTGGCACCGACGATCAGAAAGAGACCTATCTGAGACGCTGCGCCGCCGGCGCGATCTCAGCCTTTGCGCTGACCGAGCGCGAGGTCGGCTCCGATCCCGCGCGCATGTCCACCGAGGCCCGGCAGCAGGAGGACGGCAGCTGGGTGCTCAACGGCGAAAAGCTCTGGTGCACCAACGGCCTCAAGGCCGAGGCGATGATCGTGATGGCGCGCACCCCCCTGCCCGACAAGCCGCATGCGATCACCGCCTTCATCGTCGAGGCCGATTGGCCCGGCGTGGAGATCGTCACCCGCTGTCACTTCATGGGCCTGCGCGCGCTCTACAACGGTGTGATCCGCTTCAAGGATGTGCGCGTGCCCGACAAGAACGTGGTCCACGGCGTGGGCAAGGGCCTCAAGGTGGCATTGACCACCCTCAACACCGGCCGGCTCACCCTGCCGGCGGCCTGTGTCGGCATGTTGGGCCGCTGCCGCGACATGGCACTCTCCTGGTCGCGCGAGCGCGTGCAGTGGGGCCAGCCCATCGGTCGCCACGCCGCGATTGCCGCCAAACTTGCGGACCTCGCCGCCGATGCCTTCGCCACCGAAAGCCTCGTTCTCTATGCCTCCTCCCTGATCGACGCCGACAAGTCGGCGGACATCCGCATGGAAGCCGCGATCGCCAAGCTGTGGGGCACCGAAGCCGGTTGGCGAGGGGTGGATGCCACCATGCAGATCAAGGGTGGGCGTGGCTACGAGACCGCCGACTCGCTGCGCAAACGCGGCGAGCGGCCCGATCCCATCGAGCGCTTCATGCGCGATTGCCGCATCAACACCATCTTCGAGGGCTCCACCGAAATCATGCACCTCCTCATTGCCCGCGAGGCGCTCGACCCCCACCTGCGCCGGGGAGCCGTGGCGGTGGACTCGCGCAAGCCCGTCGGTGCCCGGCTTGCCGCAGCATTCAGGGCCGGGATCTTCTACGCCGGCTGGTATCCGCGTCGCTGGCTACCCCTCGGCGGCGGCCTGCCGCGTGGCCTGGACCGTGGGCTCAAGCGCGAGCTGCGCAAGTCGGTGGGACTGAGCCGCAAGCTGGCACGCTCCATCTTCCACGCCATGGCGCTCCACGGACCCAAGCTTGAACGTCGGCAGTTGCTGCTGGCGCGTCTGGTCGACACCGGCGCCGAACTGCTGGTGGTCTTCACCTCGGCCGCCCACGCCCATGCGCTCGGGGAGGACAAATCCATTGAACTCGCCCGCTACATTGCCAGACGTGGCAACCAGCGCGCGCGGACCCTGCTGGCCGGATCCGGCACCGATGCCGCAAGCACCCGCCTCGCCCGCCTCTTGCTGGGTGGAACCGATCCGTCAGCCAAGCCGAAGCAAAAGTCCAGCTGAGCCCGTTCCAGTCGACTGCACCAGCCCATCATCGGGCTCCGTGGGAGGAAGTGGGGAGCAGGATCCGGCGGCCGTCGACAAAACCCTCGATGGAGAGGCCATCGGCGGTCGGCCGCAGACTGACCGCGCCACTTTCACCCTGATCGTAGACGATCATGCCCGCCTGCCGCCAATGGTCGATGCGGCCGGATCGAAGCTGCCGCAGCTCCGGGTCATCTGCCCGGCCCAGGATCATCACCCGTGGCCGGACCGCTGCCAGGAAGTCATCGCCCAGCGACAGGCCATCGCGATGGCAGTCGGCAATGAGCACGTCTGCGTCGAGGTCCCGGCCGGATTCCAGCATGGCCCGTTCCGCCGTCATGCCCGCGTCGCCCATCAACAGGATCCTCCAGCCCTGCCAATGCAAGCGCATCACCAGCACCCGATGGTCGGCGGGCTGGTTCTGGGCGTCGGGATCGGGCAGGTGGAGCCATTGGAGGCGTGCCTCATCACCCAACGGCAGGCCACCCACCGCGGCGGCATCGATCAAGGTCACACCTTGCTGCGGCGCCTGCTCCACCCACGCCCGATGGGCCGGACTTCGCGCCTTGCGCACCGGCATCACCACCTGACGTAGGGGCAGGTCCTGCCACACCGCATGGCCCCCACCCAGATGGCCTCCGTCGGGATGAGTGAGCACCATGGAGTCAACTTCGATGCCCAATCGCTGGAGGGAAGCCCGCAGCGGATGCTTGAAGGTGTAGCGCCCCCCGCAGTCGATGAGCACCGCCCCTCCCCACTCCCCGGGCAGCAGGGCAATGGCACCGTCCCCGTAGTCCAGGTCGTAGACCCGTAGCAGGGGCCCCTCTTCCTGGCCGAGCTGCCAATGCCCGCCCGGCAGATCGGCCATGCTTCCCGCCACCTGCGCGCAACGCGTGGCCAGCCAGGCGTTGACCGGGTTGATGACCTGTGTTGCCGGCGGCAAGGGGCTGAGCACCACACTGGTGAGGGCCAGCACCATCACCACAAACACCAGCGGCAGCATCAAGAGGGCGGCAATCACTGAAACCGGAGTCACCAGGCCAAAATGCCAGGCCGTGAGCGGAGCCGCTCCGAGGGAGGCCGCCGTCGACACCGCCAGGGTCGTTGCCAGCCATTGCCGCAGTCGCCACCACCACCTGCGCGGACCCCCGATCTCGGCCACCGGCATGTGCATGGGAGCTGCCGCCATCCAGGCAAAGCAGCGCGTCGTCCACGGCAGGCCGAAGGCGATCGCCGTCACCACGCCATAGGACAGCTGAACGCCGGGTTGTTGCAGCTGATGCACATCCCAGAGCAGCAGGACCAGCAAGACCGCGCCCAGCGCATTGGCCAGGTCGGGACGGCGGCGAAAGCAGAAGGCGCCGAGAAAGACCGCCGCCATCCAGGCCGCGCGCACGGCCGGCGGATTGGCGCCCGTCAACCAGGCATAGGCGAAAACCACCCCAACCACCGGCAAGGCAAGCCAGCGTCGGCTCAATCCGGAGTAGGCGGCCACCAGCCAGACCAGCACCGCAACCATGCCCACGTGAAGGCCGCTCACCGAAAAGACGTGCATGGAGCCACTCAGGCGGAAGTCATCCAGCAGTTCCTCGTCCTCGCGCGGTTTCTCCCCCAGCACCACCGCGCGGATCACCTTCGCTCCGGTTGACGACTCCTCGAGGCCGCGGGTGATCGAGCTCCGCACCCAGGCCCGCGACTTGGCCAGGGCTCGGGCCCAGGCTGGAGTCTCCACCTCGGCGGGGCGATGAGGCTGCTGCCGGAAGATCGCCAACAAGCCCTGCTGCCTGAGCCATCGCTGGCGATCGAACTCTCCCGGATTGCGGGAGGGCTCGGGCAATTCAAAGCGACCCAGCGCCTCCAGCCGGCTTCCTTCCACCGGCACCTCGCCGCGGCCCTGCCACCACACTTTCGCCCCCATGCCCACCGGCCCTTCCTCGAGCCGCACGGGCGCCTGCCAGAAATTCACATCGCCCCGGGCATCCGCAAGCGCCGTGGCGGCGACGGTCGTGGATGCAACTCGGGCCAGGCGCTGGGTCTGGTCCTGCTGGATGGAAGCGCGCCAGCTGCCAATGCCAAGTGCCACCCCAATGCAGAGCATCCAAGCCACCCCCTGCCAAGGCCGCCTCAGGACCAGGCCAAGGCCCAGCGCGGCGAGCGAAACCGGGATCCAAAGCAAGGGCGACCACTCGGCAGCCATCGCCGCCAGCACCACCCACAGCGCCGCTGCAAACAGGCCGTGACGGTGAATCCAGGCCACGCAGGCCTCCCTGGCATTTGCTCGAGCCATTGGTCCAGTTCCCCCAGCCAGCCGGATTCACAGGGCCGGACCACCGGGTCCGGATCCCTGCTGGTCGATGAAGGCCTGCTCCTCGTCCTCGCGATCCCATTCGTGCAACTTGTGACTGGCATTGGCCGAATGCCTCGATTCCGGAAAGGTGTCGATCACCTGCTGCATGATGGCCCGGCCGGACGTACGGTCCTCCAGATCCTCGTCGTGGATTTCCGCCAGACGGAAGAGCAGGAAGGCCGCATCGTCTTCCGCCCACTCGTGGGCTTCCAGGGCCTGGCGCAGGATGTTGGCGGCCTCGGTGGGATTTTCCAGATGGCTGCGCTGGATCTTGGCCATCTCCACCCAGGGCAGGCGATTGGTGGGGTCTTCTTCCGCCGCCTTGCGGAAGGACTCCATAGCCTCTTCGTATTCGCCCTGGGCGAGCAGGGAATGCGCCTCGCGCATCTTGTCCTGCTCGGCGAGTTCCCCGCTGTCATAAATGGCATGGGTGGCGCGCTGGGCCAGGAAGGGAATCGCATAGAGACCGATGAAGATGCCGACCACGCCACAGCTGAATACCGTCAGCAACAGCCCCATGAAGAGACGCTCGCCCTCAGCAGCCTCGATCTTGCTCTCCAGCTTGGAAACCTCGTCCTCCTCGCCTTCCTCCAGGGTCCGGGACAACTCGGTCTCCAGCCGTTCAATCTTGTTCTTGCTGTCGACGAAGCCCTTCCATGAAAAAATCATCAAGATCAGGATCAGCAGGTGGAAGAGGCGCTTGACCATGCTCTAGGCTGCTAGAAGGGACGCGACGACGAAAGCAAAAATTCGCACCCGGCCGCAGGGCCCAACGCCGCAGCTTCAAACGCGCTTGGCGTTGCGACCCTCGTCGATGAGCTTCCAGAAGTGCTTGGACTCCGCGAGTTGTTCGTCTTCCCCCAGCGGCATCTTCGAGCGGAACAGAAAGTCGGAGAAGGTGTTCTTGTGCAGCACCCGGTGAACCACCACCAGGTCCTCCTTCACCTCGAAGTAGAAGCGGTATTCATTGGCGCGAAAGCGGTAGAGCACCGTGCCGTCGCGCTCAATCTTGCCGAAGCGTTCGCCCTCGAGATTTTCGAGGTCGTCCTTGCCGACCTTGAACTCGTCGAGGAGTTCCAGCTGCTCGAGGGTATCCAGGCTGGAGAGCTCGGCAGCGCTGATTTCGTTGAAGACGATTTGGAACACGGCAGAAATTTAGGCATTCATTCATGCTGGGGGAAAGATCAAAGCTGGCTTGATTTACGGCTTTTCGTACGGCTGTCGCCGTGTCGAAGGTCACAGGTCCAAGGTCATATCTCAATCGCTGGTGCGATTATATCGAGGGCCGCTATCGCGGCAGCGGCGTAGCCGCCTCCTGAAGACCAATCGCACCAGCGATTCTAGCCCGACTTTCAGACTTTCGACCTTCGACACGGCGACAGCCGTAACCAGCGTTACCCACCCGAGCTAGGCGGCGGAAAGGGATCCGGTGAAACCACCCAATCCTCGTTCTTTTCCTCGAAAGTTTTGACCGCCCACTCGCTGGGAAAGAGCGCCACCAGCCAGCCATTGGAATCGCGGGCCAGCGAAACTCCGAGCGACAGCGACGGTCGGGCCTCGGGAGCGAGCGGATCTCCCTCCTTGGGTCGCAGCCAGCGCGCCAGGCTCCATTGGGCAGTCTCGAGCCGGGTGTCCGCGCCATACTCCCCTTCCAAACGGTGTTGGAGCACTTCGAATTGAAGCGGCCCGACAGCCCCCAGCAGGGCCACCTTGGGTCCATCCTGTTCGAGCAACTGGAATTCGGAAG
>JAWVYP010000174.1:0-6033 GCA_033722655.1 Akkermansiaceae bacterium
CCCGTACGAGGTCGAACGCTTCCGTGAAAAACCGGCTCCGGAGCTGGCCGAGCAATTCCTGCGGGAAGGCAACTTCTGCTGGAACGCCGGCATGTTCGTCTGGTCACTGCCCACCGTGATCGGCCAACTTGAAAAGCACGCACCCGACCTCGCCGAGTTCATCGTCGAACTCCAGGGCGCGGAGGATCTGCCACAAACCATCGAGAAGAGCTTCCCCGATCAGAAGGCCCGCTCCATTGATTATGCCCTGATGGAAAGTGCAGACCGCGTCCTCAACATCGAGGCGACCTTCGACTGGGACGATGTCGGTTCGTGGATCTCGGTGGCCAAGTATCTGGAAACCCGGGAGGGTGATGGCAACCTCGCCAATGCCGGGATCACCGAATTCGAGAGCAAGGACAACATCGTCTACAACGCCCGACCCGGAAGCCGCATCGCGCTGTGCGGCGTGGACGACCTGATCGTGGTGCAGACCGGGGACGCCCTGCTGGTTGCGCGCAAGGAATACGCCGACCAGATCAAGCACCTCACCGCCAAGCTGCCAGAGGATCTTCTGTGAGCGACTCCATCCATCCCGTGTTGGCCATCGATCTCGGCGACGCCCGCATCGGCATTGCCGCCACCGATGACATGGGCATCCTCGCCCATCCGGTGGAGACCATCCACTGCGCCACCACTGAACCGCTGCAGCGAATCGGCCAACTCATCGACCAGCGCCGCATCCGGACCCTGGTTGTCGGCCTGCCGCTTCACAGCGATGGCCGCGAGGGTGACGCCGCCGCCAAGGCCAGGGCCTTCGGCAGGCAACTCGCCGGGCTGCATCCGGAAATCCCTTTGCACTACATCGACGAGTCCTTCACCACCCTGAGTGCGGCCGGCAAGCTGCGCGAGGCAGGACGCAAGGCCAGACAACAGAAGGGCGTGATCGACCAGGCCGCCGCCGTGGAAATCCTGAACACTTGGCTGGAGCGAGACTCCTGATCCGCAACGCATCACGCGTTCACTCCAAATCTGATTGCAGACGGTGAAAAAAGAGGTCAGTTTGTCGGTTGAGCGCTTCACCATGAAATCTCTCCTCCCCCTAATCGTGACCGTGTTTGTCGCGGCAATTCCGGCCCATGCTGCAGACAAGAAAACCAGCAAACAGGACACCGGCGACAAGATCCGGGAGGCCAGAGCCAAGGACCGCCAGGCCATCAAGGATTTCATGGGGCCAAAGGACAAGAATCGCGACGGTTCATTGACCCGTGCTGAATTCATCTCCGACGAAGATGACAAGGAAGCCGCGGGCGAGCGCTTTGACGAGGCCAACAAGAATGGCGATCGCGTCCTGAGCAAGTCCGAGATCTCCGGCATGCTCGGTCTCGGCGAGGAGGTCAAGAAGCTCAAAGAGGCAAAGAGGGACAAAAAGAATAAGAAGTAGACCTTCTTCCTGCCGACGTGGCAGGGGCTTTGCGCGATAACGCGGCTCAGGAAAATCCAGGACAAGCCCGAAGGGTGGCGACTGGAAATTCATGGTGGCAGTCACTCGATTTCCTGTTTCTGAGAGCGAGTTTCCGCCTTTCATGGCCGGGCAGCCTTGGATGGGCAATCTGGGGCTGGTGAATGAAATCGCTGCGGTCTTGCTCAATCGTGGATGTTTATCCACTCTCTCGCAACGCCTTGCGCTTACCCATCCACCCCTTCCCGTCGCCGCCCCGGAAATTCGGCAACAGGAGCTAGCATGCAGCAAGTCGCCCCAGAGCCCCCATGTCCTCCCTCACCTTCATCACCTGGATCCTTGCCCTCGGCATTGCCTGTCAGTGGCTGGCCTGGCGCTTCAAGCTGCCCTCCATCCTGCTCCTGCTGGCCGGCGGATTTGCCTTTGGACAGATCTCGGGCGTCAAAATCGACGATTTCCTTGCCACCACTCCCGACGGCAGCACGCCCCTGCTTTCCGTGGTCGGCCTGTTTGTGGCCATCATCCTGTTTGAGGGAGGGCTGACCCTGAAATTCAAGGAACTGCGCGAGTCCGGCCTGCCCATCCTGCGCCTCTGCACCCTGGGCGTGGCTTTCTCCTTCGGCCTGACCACGGTCTTCATGACCCACATGCTCGGCTACGACTGGCGCATCGCCGCCCTGATCGGTGCCATCCTTACGGTGACCGGCCCGACGGTGATTGCACCCCTGCTGCGCCACATCAACCCGACGCGCAAGATGGCCTCCATGCTCAAGTGGGAGGGGATTGTGGTCGACCCCATCGGCGCCATCCTCGGCGTGCTGGTCTTCAAGGTTGCCATGGCCAGCGACCTGGAAGCCGCCCAGAACGAGACCCTGCAATCGATCGGGGTCTTGATTGCCGTTGGCGTGATTGGCGCGCTGATCATTGCCAAGATCGTCGAGTTTCTGCTCAAGCACCACCTGGTTCCCGATTACCTGCAACCGGTGTTCCTGCTCTCAGTGGTCGCGGTCGCCTTCACCATCTCCAACAAGTTTGAGAAGGAAGCGGGTCTGCTCACCGTCACCGTGCTCGGCATCGCCTTGGCCAACCAGAAACACGCCTTCGTGCGCCACATCCTCGAGTTCAAGGAGAACCTGCGCACCCTGATCATCTCCTCGCTCTTCATCGTGCTTTCCGGGCGCATCGATCCCGCCAACCTGGGCGACACCGTCTGGAAGGGCCTGCTGCTGCTCCTGTTCCTGGTGGTCATCGGCCGCCCGCTCTCGGTCTATGCCGCGATGCTCTTTTCAAGGGAAACCACCTTCAAGGAGAAGACCTTCCTGGCAATGATGGCGCCGCGCGGCATCGTGGCCGCCGCCATCACTTCCATCTTTGCCCTCGAGTTCGAGGAAGCCGCCTTGCAGGGTCACTTCGGCCCCGAGCTTTCGGCGGAAATCCTCGCGCAGTCCGAGGAACTGGTTGCCCTGATGTTCATGGTCATTGTCGGCACGGTGGCCATTTACGGCATCGCCGCGGTTCCCATGGCACGCAGACTCGGCCTCGCCTCCAGGAATGCCACCGGCGTGCTCTTCGCCGGTGCAGACCCGTGGATCCGTCTGATCGCTGAGACCCTGAGGGATAATGGCCACCGGGTGATGCTGCTCGACACCAACGACAAGAACATCTCCGCCGCCAAGATGGAGGGCCTTGAGGCCCACCGCGCCAACATCCTCTCGGAATTTGCCGAAGAAGAACTCGATTTCAACGGCATCGGCTACCTGATCGCCGCCACCCCCAACGACGAGGTCAACTCCATGGCCGCAACCCGCTTCGTCCACCAATTTTCCCGCGCGGGCGTGTGGCAGCTCAAGCCGGCGGACCGCGAGGAACATCACCGCAAGGCGGCCGCCACCGACCTGCGTCACAACATCTGCTTCAGCGGAGGACCCGACCACCAAACGCTGAGTGAACTCGCCGACAAGGAGGAGACCATCGTCAAGAAGACCCTGATCACCGAGAAATACAGCTTCGAGCAATTCCGCGAGGCCAACCCGGATGCCGTCATCCTCTTCCTCTCCGACTCGCGGGGACTGCGTCCCGCTCCGATGAAAGTGGGCAAGATCCTCCCCGGCACGACGATCTACGCGCTGACCACCGACGCGATCAATTCGAGCGAAGCCTGATTCGTGCGCCTCAAACTCACCATCGCCTACGACGGCCGTCCCTACAACGGCTGGCAATCCCAGGCCTGCGGCAACACGGTCCAGGATCACCTGCTGGGGGCCCTGGAGGTGGTGGCCAAGAAGCCCCTCGATCTGCAGGGCTCCGGGCGCACCGACACCGGTGTGCACGCATTGGCTCAGGTGGCCCACTTCGAGGCGCCCGACGAGCTGTCGATGAACCCCTTCAACTGGGTGCCCGCCCTCAACACCAAGCTGCCGCCCACCATCCGGGTGATGGCCTGCGAGGAAGTGGCCGCCGATTTCCACGCCCGCTATTCGGCGAGCGGCAAGATCTACCACTACGACATCGCCACCGATCCGGTGCTGCCACCCCTCAAGGCCGGCCTCGCCTGGCACCTGCCCAAGTTGCTGGATGCCGCGGTGCTGGAGGAAGCCCTGCAGCTCTATCTCGGCAAGCACGACTTCCACGCCTTCGCCGCCTACCGCGGCAACGAGGGACCCGACATGGATTGGCGCCGCACCATCCACCGGGTTGAACTGACCACCCTCGATGACGGCTACCGCATCAGCTTCGAGGGCGACGGATTTCTCTACAAGATGGTGCGCATGCTGGTCGGTGCCGCCGTGCACGTCGCCCAGGGTCGCATGCGCCTGGATGACTTCAGCGAACTCCTCGACCAGGAAGGCAAGGACCTTCCCCACGGCAAGTCTCCGCTGTGTGCACCGCCCGACGGACTTTACCTGCAGCAGGTCCTCTATCCATCGTGATTGCATGAAACGCCTCCTGATCCTGCCCACCGCGGCCCTTGGTTTCACGGCGAATGCCCAGGAGTGCCCCAACCTCGTGTTCATCCTCAGCGACGAGCAGGGCTGGTATCAGTCGAAGATCGAGTCGGGTGTATGGGAAGGAAAATGAGGCGCTGCCGTTTTGCCTTGGATTTCATGAGTTCCTGACCCAAGTTGCGCCTTGCCGCTCCCCGGACGGTCGCTGGCTCCACTTCGGTGCGGGTCAGAGGAAAGTCCGGACACCACAGGGCAGCGCGCCTCGCGAAAGCGGGGGACGGGGACCGCGAGGAAACCGGACGGAAAGTGCAGCAGAAAACAAACCGCCCGTCGGAACCGAGGAACAAGTGGGCTTGCCCGCCGAAGCCTTGGCGAAGGCGGGTAAGGGTGAAAAGGTGGGGTAAGAGCCCACCGCGCCAAGGGCAACCAAGGCGGCACGGCAAACCCCGCGCGGTGCAAGACACAACAGGGAAAGGGCGGCCCGTCCGTCAAACTCCCGGGTATTAGTCGCTTAGAGAAATGACCGTACAGTCTCGCCCAGCGGGACGGACAGAATCCGGCTTACAGGGGAGCGGCACCCCTTTTACCAAATCAACATCGCAACACCTGAAAAGTCTGTTGTCCCGCTGGAAGCGGGATGGACAAAACGACCGAAGGGCCGGAGAGCGAAGCGAACCGGCAAATCCTAACTCCCATGGCCGGCGGGCCATGCACACCTCGTGGATCAAGCGGAGCGCGATCAATCCGGCTTACAGGGGAGCGGCACCCTCTTTAAAAATCCGGCGGGGGGTTGCTTGGCAGAACTCATCGCCAGAGACGCCGAGCCAGACATGCTTGAGTCCAAGGCGGGAGGAGGGAGCGGATGAACATCCGTGACCGAAGAGCAACGCAGGAATCGATCATGTCTGGCCGGAACACCCGACAAACGCCGAAGTCGGCAAGAATTCACATCTCAAAAATACCGGCTCTGGCGAGGAGTTCTGGCAAGTGACCCTGAGGAGAGCGGCACCCCTTTTACCAAATAGCCAAGTCACGCCGATTGCAATCTGTGCGCTGTAGGGGCGGTCTATGACCGCCCGTAACTATCGTCCCAAGCAACTCAGCTAGCTGGACCGCAGAGACTGAGATGGGGACATACAACTTTGGCTTCGCCAAAGAATTGTAAGTCCCCGGGTAACGGGAGCGGTTTGGACGCCTAGACATTTGGCACAGCGTTCTGATGAAGGCCCAACACTCTCTCGTCACCCGCCATATGGCTTCGCTCGCTTGGCGACATGGGAGTAATGGGCAACTTAGTTGGCGGTCCCGCAAAGACTGAGATGGGGACATACAACTTTTGCTGCGCAAAAGAATTGTAAGTCCCCGGGTTGCGGGAGCGATTTGAACGTTCAATAGCCTTTCGCCACCCGCCATATGGCTTCGCTTGCTTGGGGACATGCAATTCTTTGGCGAAGCCAAAGTTGCGTGTCCCCCTCACCGGCCAAAAAGCGTCCATTGAATCAACACCCACCCCCAAAAAAAGCATGGGCCCGGTTGTCTGCCCTGGGAAAACCCATTAACCCTCAGGCGAACAACCGGGCCACACTGAATATCGCGACGGGATCCACCAAGCACCCCATATGCCAAGTTCCGTGACATCACCCTGTC
>JAWVYP010000175.1:0-5965 GCA_033722655.1 Akkermansiaceae bacterium
CACTGACACGCCACTTCGCCGCCGAGGACTTGAACAACCGCGCCTTGAGCGGGAGCGAGCTCAACAGCCTGCGCGCACTGCTTGGCAGTGCCAACGCCAACGAGCGACAGGGGGCCTGCGAGGCGCTGGGGCTGCGTCAGGACAGCACCGCCCTGCCGACCATCGTCGATCTGCTCGAAAACGATCCGGATCTTTGGGTGCGCGCCAAGGCCGCCACCGCCATCCGCAATTACGCGTCTTCGACCATCAGCACCTACCGCGACCGTTTGCTGGCGGTCTTCACGGCGCGCGCCACCGACCCCGAAGTCATCGACTGGTCCGATCCCCTGCAGACCAGCAACCGCTACCTGTCGCTGTGCCTCTTCGGCAACGGTGTGCCGGATGGCACTCCCGGCAACCACATCGCCAGCTACACCGTCAATGCCGACAAGGAGACCCTGCTTTACCCTGCTCTTCGGGCCGGCCTCAAGCAGCCCGATTCCTATCCCCGCACCGGGGTGGCAAAGTTCTGTCGCACCCGGCTTTCGCTGGCTGATCTGCAGGCGGTGTATCCCGAAGTGGAAAACATGGCGGCCTACGACACGCCTGCCGACCGCATGTGGAGCGGCGATTGCCGCGGGGAGGCCATCCGTTTCATGGCCGACAACCGGATCACGGAAGGCATTCCCATTGCACTCGCCATGCTTGAGGTACCCGAGAATTTCGGCTGGGGCTCGGAAACCTATCTGATCGAGGCCCTCAGGGCGCTTGCCGTCTATGGGGATGCGGCCCGCTACACCTTGCCAACCCTCAGGGGCTATCTCGAGACATGGGATCCTGCCAAGCAACAGTACACCGAACTGGTCACCACCATCAACACCATCGAGAACGCCATCACCGCGCCTACCCGCAACCCCGGGCTCTGTGTGGCCGATTCCCAAGTGGTCAGCACCAGTGGCAGCACGGCCATCACCTTGGGTGGTTCCTCACCGCGTGGATCCTTCAGTTACATCAACGTGACCCAGCCCGAGCACGGCACGGTGACAGGCACGCCTCCCAATCTCACCTACACGCCGGACAATGGCTACACCGGCCCGGACCAGTTCACCTTCCAGACCACCGACACGATGACCACCTCCGAGGTGGCCACCGTGGCCATCGTGGTGGGCACGCCCGGAAACGGTTTGCTGGGCGAATACTTCAACAACACGGACTTCACCAGTCCGGTGCTCACCCGCACGGACCCGCAGGTCAACTTCGACTGGGGCATTGGTTCACCCGATCCGGCGATCGGGTCGGATACCTTCAGTGCCCGCTGGACCGGTGTCATGCTGGCGCCGAGATCCGGCAACTATACCTTTTCCGCGCTGACCAGCGACGGCATCCGTCTCTACCTCAACGGACAGCTCGTCATCGACAAGTTCGCCGACCAGTCCACGCGCTGGAACGATGGAACCCCCATCTACCTCACCGCCGGCCAACTCTGCGATCTCTACATCCAGTATTACGAGAATACCGGATCCGCCGTGGCCAAGCTGAAGTGGACGGGGCCGGGTTTTGCCGGCCTCAACGGGGGCATCATTCCCCAGGCCTACCTGTCGGATGGCAGCAACCTGAGCAGCCGTCCGGCCTATGCCTTCTCCCAGAACCTGTCCACCGCCCAGAACACGGACCTTCCCGTGACGCTCAGTGGCAGTGGAGGCAGCCTGAGCTATCTCATCCTGGATGGACCCGAGCACGGCACGCTGAGCGGCGACGCCCCCGACTTTATCTACACTCCCAACACCGGTTACAGTGGCGCGGACAGCTTCACCTTCCTCGTCAACAACGGTTCGACCAACTCGCTGCCGGCCACCATTGCCATCGATGTGCAAGGCCCACCGCTGAGCACCTACACCTGGACCAGCGCCACCTCGGGTAACTGGAGCCAGGGATCGAACTGGAGCCCGGGCTCGCCAGCTGCGGCTGGCCAGTCCAATTACGCGCTCCACTTCACCACGGCAGGCACCTACACCGCCACCCACAATCTCAACAACGGCTTTCAGCTCAACCAGCTCACCCTGGATGCCAATGTGACCCTGCAAGGCAACAGCATCGGCTTCACGGCCAACGGGGCTGGCCAAGCCTCGGTTCACCAGAACGGCGGCAGCGTGGTCGCCATGGATCTGCCTGTCATCCTCTCGGGCGATACCAGCTTCACCGGTTCGGGTGCGGGCGACCTCAATCTCACGGGTCTGGTTTCCGGTAGCGGGAAGCTGGTCAAGAACGGGATCGGCGTGGTCAAGCTCTCCACCATCGTTCCGGCCACCGGAACTGCCACCGCCAATAGCTACTCGGGAGGCACGGTGGTCAACAGTGGCATCCTGCACCTGGGTGACATGCATGATGGCTCCACTCCCATCAGTCCTGATCCGGCCGGCACGGGTCCGATCACGCTCAACGGGGGAGTCATCCGCTTTGACCGGGTCCACATGAACAACCCCATCGAGGTCAATGGGGGCAAGCTCATGCCCATCAACGGCTGGCCCACGGAACTCAATGGGCCACTCACCCTCAACCAGACCCTTCCCATCGAGAGCCGCTACAATTTCAAGATCAATGGAGACATCAGCGGACCCGGCGGAATCACCCTGACGGACGGTGGCAAGTGCCGCTTTGCGGGATCGAATACCTACACCGGCGCGACCGATGTGCGGAATGGAATCCTCTATTCGCTGACGAACGCCTCCCTGGGAGCGGGGCCCTTGATCATCACCAGCCCGGGGTCGGTTGAGCTCAACTACTCGGGCACACAGGTCGTTGCCTCCCTCACGCTGGATGGCAATGTCATGTCGCCCGGCACCTATGGCCCGACCGGCAGCGGTGCCAGCCATGAAGACAGCACGTATTTCTCCGGCACCGGCACGCTGACCGTATTGCCTCCCAGCTCGACGGCACTGGAACTCAGCAGCGGAAGTACGCCTGCCGACCCGGGAGGCTCCTTCACCTTCACCGCCACGGTGAGCGGTGACTCGCCCAGTGGCAGCGTGGAGTTCCGTGCCGGCGACGATTTGCTGGGGACTGCTGTGCTCAATGGCTCCTTCCAGGCCACCTTGAGCACGAGTGCACTGCCCATCGGCGAGAACCGGGTGACGGCCCGCTACGTGGGCGATTCGGCCAACGCTCCCAGTGTCTCGCCGGCCCTCACCATCGAGATCAACAATGTGCCGCCCCCGGCTCCCGGCAACCTGCAGGGAGCCTACGCCGACCCTGTCATCGGACTGAGCTGGGATGCCGTGCCAAGTGCCACCGGATACTATGTCAAACGCTCGCTGACCCATGGCGGGCCGTATGCGGTGATCGCGCTGACCACCGATCCGAATTACCAGGATGCGGACATCTCCACGGGCAGTGGTTATTATTACCGGGTTTCGGCCATGAGCGGGGCCGGCGAGGGAGCCGATTCACAGAAGGCCTATGCCTGCCATCCCAACGCGGACAACTACGCCATCTGGTCGGCCAACAGTTTTGCGGGCTCCTTCACGGATACCCCCATGGGCAACAACCCGGATGGCGACCGCAGGAGCAACATGATGGAATTCGCCTTTGGCGCCGACCCGACCCTCATGGACCTGGGAGGGCTCGCCATCGATGGATCCCGTCATGGCGATCCCGTGTTCCGTGAGGCGGATGGGGGAGGCTATGAACTCTTTTTCCTGCGCCGGATCGATCACGGGACGACCGGGAGCGTCACCTACATGCCCTGCTTCAGCCACGACCTCGGAAGTTTCGAGGACAGCGAGGTCGGTATGGTCGTGGTGGCACGCTCCAGCGTGGATGCGGCCTATGAGGTGGTGAAGGTTCCATTCCCTGCTGTGCTGGCCGGAGGTCAGACGGCAAGATTTGCCTGCATCCGCGTTGCGCCGGTCCAGTGAATGGAGTGGCTGCCCGGATGCGGCTTTGACAGCGATTGGCGGCAGCGGTAGCAAATGGCATGCGCACCCTGATCAAGCACGTGCTACAGCGCGATGAGCCGACCGATAAACTCCAGGTTGCAGGCTGGGTCAGGACGCGGCGGGATTCGAAGGCCTTTTCGTTCATCGAGCTCAATGACGGCTCCTGCCTGAAGAATCTCCAGATCGTTGCCGACCTCGGCATTCCCGGCAGTGAGGACCTGCACCGGATGGCCACCGGAGCCTCGATCGAGCTTGTTGGCAAGCTGGTCGAGTCTCCGGCCAAGGGCCAGAAGTGGGAAATGCAGGCGACCGAAGTCCGGCTGCTCGGTGAGGCACCCGATGATTTTCCCCTGCAGAAGAAGGGCCATACCCCCGAGTTCCTGCGCAGCATTGCCCACCTGCGTCCGCGCGCCAACCTGTATGGAGCGGTGTTCCGGGTGCGCAGCCGCATGGCCTATGCCATCCACCGCTTTTTCCAGGAGCGCGATTTCGTCTACGTCCACACTCCCATCATCACCGCGAGTGATTGCGAGGGAGCGGGCGAGATGTTCCGGGTGACCACCCTGGCCGATGATCAGGCGGCCAAGGAGGCGGAGGACTTCTTTGGCAAGCGCGCCTTTCTCACCGTGTCCGGCCAGCTGGAGGGCGAGGCCTTCGCCTGCGCGCTCTCCAACATTTACACCTTTGGTCCGACCTTCCGCGCCGAGAACTCCCACACTTCGCGCCACGCCTCGGAGTTCTGGATGATCGAACCCGAGATGGCCTTCTGTGACCTCAAGGGCGACATGGACGTGGCCGAGGCGATGGTGAAGTTCCTGGTCACCGAGATGCTTGAAAACCAGGAAGGGGATTTGGACATCTTCGCCCGCTTCATCGACAAGAGCTTGCGCGAGCGGCTCGAGTTTGTCGCCAGCCGGCCCTTCGAGCGGGTCAGCTACACCGATGCGGTGGACCTGCTGGTCAAGAGCGGCCAGAAGTTCGAATACCCGGTCGAGTACGGCAACAACCTGCAGTCCGAGCACGAGCGCTGGCTGACCGAGGAGCACTTCAAATGCCCGGTGACGGTCTTCGACTACCCCAAGGAGATCAAACCCTTCTACATGCGCCTCAATGAGGACAACAAGACGGTCACCGCCATGGATGTGCTGGTGCCCGGCATCGGCGAAATCATCGGCGGTAGTCAGCGCGAAGAGCGCCTGGATGTGCTGCTGCAGAATTTTGAGCGCCACAGCATCGATCCCGAGCACTACGGCTGGTATGCCGACCTGCGCAAGTTCGGCACGGTGCCGCATGCGGGATTCGGCCTCGGCTTCGAGCGCCTGCTGATGTTTGTCACCGGCATGCACAACATCCGCGATGTGATTCCCTTTGCCCGCACGCCGGGACATTGTGAATTTTAGGGTCGCTGCGCTCCGGTCGTGGGTCATGAGTCATGGGTCATGAGGCTTGGCTGGCCGATTGCGATGGAGCTTTACCGGTAGGGGTGAAGTGATAGCATCCGTCGATGCTTCATCGTTTTGCGACCTATGAGGAGGCAGCGTTGTTCGTTTCAAAAAAACGCAGCGAGGGGTTTTATGCCGAGATACTTCATGATAACGCCAGTAGCTTCTGGGGGTCTCTTGCGGTGAACGGTGTCGGTGTGCTGGTCTCAGAAGAGAAAGTTGAGGATGAGCGAGAAGTTCCTGATCTGGAGCCCGACCTTTTCAGATTGCCCAAAGAGTTGAGCAAGCTTCTGGGAGGGGCGACACTTGGTGCCGTTTCAGGCTATTTTCTATGGCTGATCATGCAGGGCGCATTGCCCGCCCTCGTCGTGCTGATCGTTCTCATGGCATTGCTCGGGCTTCTTTTCATCTTCTTGGTGGCGGTGATCACGGTGATGCTGCTGCCATGGCGCCGGGCGTTGCGGGATACTTCGAGCCCCCATCATGAACTGGCAATGAATGTCTTGTTCTGGATCGCAATCTTGATGGCCATCTCTCTGGTTGTTTTTGCCCGGTATTACGAAGCTCTGGGCGCATGAAAAACCCGGGCCGACGCGTGGTCGACCCGGG
>JAWVYP010000176.1:0-5964 GCA_033722655.1 Akkermansiaceae bacterium
CACCTCCGAAATCAGTGGCGTGCCCATCATGGTGCGGGCCTCGTCCAACGGCTCGATGATTCTGGTGGTCAACGACAATGGCGATATCGACTATTTCCATCGGGACCTTCTCGAAATCGAGAAACGCCAGACCTTCCACCCATTCAAGGGTGAGGTGCCCCAGCAGGTGGATCTGCTCTACGGTGGGGTTTCGCTCATCATTACCTCGCGCGACGGCCAACAGCAGCAGTGGAGTCTGTTTCGCGAGAACGAGGACGCCGATCGCACCTTTGGTTTCGTCAAAGAGTTCCCCGCCCTGCCCAAGGGGCCGGTGGTGTTCTCCAACAGCCTGCGCAACCGCAGCTTCATTGCCGGCGCGGGCAATTACCTCTCGTTGCGTTACAGCACCTCCGGGGATGTGCGCTGGGAGAAGGAGTTGGAATACAAGCCGGTGTCCGGCATCATTGACGGCAAGTCCAAGCATCTGATCATCGCCGGCGACGACGGCAACATTCATCGCTATGCCGTGGATGACCCGCATCCTGAGGCAAGCATCAAGGCCTTCTTCGGCAAAGTGGTGTACGAGGGCTACTCGGAAGGGGAATACCGCTGGCAGTCGACGGGTGGCACCAGTGATTTCGAACCCAAGTTTTCCCTGATGCCGTTGATCTTCGGCTCACTCAAGGGGGCCTTTTACGCGCTCTTGTTCTCGATTCCCATCGCCCTGCTGGCGGCCGTTTTCTCGGCCGCATTCCTGCCGCTTGCAGTCAAGCGGGTGATCAAGCCGACCATGGAGATCATGGCCTCGCTGCCTTCGGTGGTGCTGGGTTTCATCGGTGGCCTGTGGCTCGCCCCACTGATTGAAAACCGGGTGCCCTCGATTCTGCTGATGATTCTCATGCTGCCGCTCAGCGTGCTGCTCATCGGCTATCTCTGGGGTCGCATGCCGGTGGCGCTTCGCAATCGCTTTGGACGCGGCCAGGAATGGATTCTGGTGCTGCCCGCCCTGAGTTTCTTTGCCTGGCTGGGCTGGGTGCTGGGTCCCGTGGTCGAGAGCTTTCTTTTCGTTTACAAGGATCCCGATACGGGTGAGCGGATCGCCGACTTTACGATGTGGTGGCCGCAGTGGACGGGTGACATGAACTGGCTGTTCCCCTGGATTTCCGACGAGGGATTGTCCTATGAGCAGCGCAACAGCATGGTGGTTGGCTTCATGATGGGTTTTGCGGTGATTCCGGTGATCTTTACGATCGCTGAGGATGCCCTTTCCAACGTACCCAAATCGTTGACGGCAGCATCCGCCGCACTGGGTGCCAACCGCTGGCAGGTGGTGTGGACCATCATGCTGCCGGTGGCTTCCTCGGGCATCTTCTCCGCGCTCATGATCGGCTTTGGCCGGGCCGTGGGAGAGACCATGATCGTGATGATGGCCGCGGGCGGCACGGCGGTCATGGAAGGCAACATTTTCACCGGCTTTCGCTCGCTTGCCGCCAACATCGCCACCGAACTGCCGGAGGCGGCCAAAGACACGACTCACTATCGAACCCTGTTCCTGAGTGCCGTGGTGCTTTTCATCCTGACCTCGGTGATGAACACCATCGCGGAAGTGCTCCGTGAGCGCCTGCGCGAGCGCAACAAGATCGTCTGATTCCAATGAGCAAGTCTTCCAACAACAAAGGCCAGTTTGCCAGCAGTGGGCGCTCTCGTAAGGGAGAGCCTTGGGTCTGGCTGACCGCGGGAGGTCTCTCCTTGGGATTGGTGATGGTCATGGCCCTGCTTGGCTTGATTCTGGTCAAGGGCTTTGCCTTCTTCTGGCCACGCGAGGTCGTTGTGATGCACGTGGAAAAGGGAGCAGTACAAGGAGATGAGGAAGGGCAAGGAGAGGAGACGCAGGTGATTGCCGGCTACATCATCGAGCGTTCCGAGCGCCGCGGGGAAGGTGGCAAGTTGGTGCCACAGATCAAGGTCTTCCGCGGTAACAAGGACCTCTACGGTCAATCCTTCATCTATCTCGACGAGAGCGACATCAAGCAACAGAAAGTTCCCGATGGCTACATGCTGTTGGAACGCACGGCATACGGCCCTGCCATCGTCGATCCAGTCAAATTGGTGACCCCTACGGGTACGATCATGGCCAATGAGGATGGATTCCACGATGCCGTGGAGGAGATGATTGAGCTCAACGAGGAGGTTCGTGAGGAGGCCCGCCACATCAAGCGCAAGCTGATCGGCGCCAATGCCCGCAAGATCGATGACATCAACATCAAGCTCAAGGTGGGCAAGATCGACAAGCAGCTTGCCGAGAAACAAATCGCCGTGTTGAACGAGGAGTTCAACAAACTCAACGCCTGGGCCAACAAGGTGGAGGCACGGATGGACGGCTATGAATTGCATGCCGAGACCGCCGATGGAGAGAAGGTCGTCTATCCCGGTGAAACCTTGCTGCGCACCTTCCTGCCCAACGACAGCAACCTCCTGCAACGCATCTGGGAAATGTTCTGTCGGATGGGCAATTTCATCATTGAGGAGCCGCGCGAAGCCAACATGGAAGGCGGGGTCTTCCCGGCCATCTTCGGCACCGTGGTGATGACTCTGGCAATGACTCTCTTTGTCACTCCGCTAGGCGTGATTGCTGCCATCTACCTCCGCGAATACGCCAAGCAGGGTCAGATGGTGCGGGTGGTGCGCATCTGTGTGAACAACCTTGCCGGGGTGCCCTCGATTGTTTTCGGGGTCTTTGGTCTGGCCTTCTTCGTCTACATCGTCGGTGCCCGCATCGACCAACTTTTCTACGCCGACAAGCTGCCCACGCCAACCTTTGGTTCACCCGGCATCCTGTGGGCCTCGCTCACCATGGCGCTGTTGACTTTGCCAGTGGTGATCGTGGCCACCGAGGAGGCTCTCTCTGCGGTGCCCCGTGGTGTGCGCGAAGCGGCACTGGCCTGTGGGGCCTCCAAGTGGCAGACCATCCAGCGCATCGTGATTCCCGCCTCCTTGCCGGGAATCATGACTGGCATCATCCTGGCCATGGCCCGAGGTGCAGGTGAGGTCGCGCCCCTGATGCTGGTGGGTGCCATCAGTACGGCCCCCTCCTTGCCGGTGGATGACATCCCGCCCTACATTCACCCCGAGCGCAATTTCATGCACCTCGGTCTGCAAATCTACGAGGTCGGCTTCAAGGCGCCCGATGCCGAGGCGGCCCGGCCTCTGGTCTTTGCCATGTCACTGCTGCTGATCCTGCTGGTGCTCGTCCTCAACCTGACCGCCATCATCATCCGCAATCGTCTGAAGAAGAAATTCGCTGTCAGCCATTTCTAATCATGTCCGACACCGCCACCATGCCCCGCACCGACTTCATCCGTGTCGAAGATTACAACTTCTGGTACGGCGAGAAGCAGGTGCTCTTCGATATCGACATGGAGATTCCCGAGAAGCAGGTCACCGCCCTCATCGGGCCCTCCGGCTGCGGCAAGTCGACCTTGCTGCGCAACATGAACCGGATGAACGACCTCATCGACGGCGTGCAGCATCAGGGCGACATTCGCCTCAACGGCACCAGCCTTTACGACCCCACCGTCGAGGTGATCTCCTTGCGCAAACGAGTGGGAATGGTCTTCCAGAAATACAATCCCTTCGCCAAGTCCATCTACGAGAACGTGGTCTTCAGCCTGCGGGTGGCCGGTCGCGGCAGGAAGTCCGAGCTGGATGAAACCGTCGAGCGCTCGCTCAAGGCGGCCGCCCTGTGGGACGAAGTGAAGGACCGCCTCCACGACTCGGCCTTTGGCCTTTCCGGAGGTCAGCAGCAGCGCCTCTGCATTGCCCGCGCGATTGCCAATCAACCCGAGATCCTCCTCATGGACGAGCCCTGCGCCGCCTTGGATCCACTCGCGACCCTCAAAATCGAGGAACTCATCACCAAGTTGAAGGAGCAGTTCACCATCGTGATTGTGACCCACAACATGGAGCAGGCCAGCCGCTGCTCGGACCGCACCGCCTTCCTCTACATGGGCAAACTCATCGAATACGGTGAGACCCTGCAGCTCTTTGAGAACCCGAAAGAAGAAGATACCGAGGCCTACATCACCGGGCGCTTCAGCTGATCCCGCCCGCCACGCCCATCGCTGATTTTTTATCCCTCAACCCTGTTTTGCATCATGTCCATTGCCACCACGGTTTCCAACGAGGCGCTGCAGGCCCCCGCAGCCCAGAAGCGAAACGTTGACGCGGCACCGATGAACGAGACATCCTCGAAAATGGCCGCCGAGGAAAAGCCCGTCGCTGACGAACCGACAGCTCAAGAGAGCGGCGGTAGGCAGATCCAGATTGAATGTCGAGATGTGGAATTCAGCTACGGTGACTCCGTGGCGCTCAAAGGCATCAACCTCGAGATTGCCCGCAACGAAGTGACCGCCTTCATTGGACCCTCCGGGTGCGGCAAGTCCACCTTGCTGCGCTGCTTCAACCGGATGAATGACCTGATCCCCAATGCCCGGGTCACCAAGGGCGAGGTTTGGATTGATGGTGTGGAGATTCACAGCGAGGACGTCGACAGCGTGGAGCTGCGCCGCCGCGCTGGCATGGTCTTCCAGAAGTCCAATCCCTTTCCGCGCAGCATCTATGAGAACGTGGCCTACGGCCCTCGCATCCTCGGCGAGCGAAACAAGGGTGAGCTTGATGCCAAGGTCGAGAAGGCCCTCCGGGGTGCCGCCCTGTGGGACGAAGTGAAGGACCGCCTCGATGACAGTGCCTTTGGTCTCTCCGGTGGCCAGCAACAACGCTTGTGCATTGCCCGCACCATGGCAGTGGATCCGGAAATCATCCTCATGGATGAGCCCTGCTCGGCACTCGATCCCATCGCGTCCGCCCGCGTCGAGGAGTTGATCCTCCAACTCAAGGAGGAGTTCACCCTGGTGGTGGTCACTCACAACATGCAGCAGGCCAGTCGCATCTCCGACATGACTGCCTTCTTTTACATGGGTGAGCTCGAGGAGTACAACCCGACCTCCAAGATTTTCACCAATCCCGACAAGTCACGCACCGAGCAATACATCACCGGTCGTTTTGGCTGATCGAGCTTCATCGGCATTGCTTCTCACGGCTAATCGCTGCTAGATTTCAAATACAACCATGGACAACACCCACATTCTCAAAGACTTCAATGAAGCCATCAATTCCCTGCGCGAGGAGGTTTTGGCCATGGCCGGACAGGCCCGCCACAACGTTGAGCGTGCTGTCCAGGCCTTGCTTGAGCGCGATGTCGAACTCGCCAACTCGGTCATCGGAGACGACAACGAGGTCGACGACATGGAGCGCCGGGTCGATCGCATGGGCATGGAAATCATGGTCCGCTTCCATCCCATGGCCTCCGACCTGCGGCTCGTGCTCTCCTCGATGAAGATCTCCATCAACCTTGAGCGCATTTCCGACCACGCCACCAGCATCGCCAAGCGCGCACGCAAGATGGCCAAGAACGAGGCGCTGCCGGATGCGTCCATCATCGAGCCCGTCTACGCCCTGGCCGACCGCCTGCTGGGTGATGCCATCACCGCCTACAACGAGCAGGACGCCAAGCTGGCCCTGGGCCTGCACGACCGCGACAAGGAGCTCAACAAGGCCTACAAGAAGGTCAGCAACGAGCTGACCCAGCGCATCGAGGATGGCGATGATCGCACCGATGACTACCTCCACTTGATTTTCGTGGTTCGCTCGCTCGAACGCATCGGGGACCTCTCGGTCAATGTCGGCGAAGACACCGTCTTCATGGAGGCTGCCAAGGATGTGCGCCACGAAAAGGACCGCGAGATCTGAGCGCAGTTGCCGTTCATGGCGCTGAGGATGCGCTTTTGAGTTGCCCGTGAGGACAGCTCTGGTAAATTCCATGCAATGCTAGGAATTTGCAATGTGTAGCATTCTCGATCGGCCCGTGCTCGTGCTCAACCGGTATTGGCAACCGGTCGCCACGGCTTCGGCGCGTCGTGCCATCCG
>JAWVYP010000177.1:0-5947 GCA_033722655.1 Akkermansiaceae bacterium
ACGAAGAACAGACAACTAAGAACTAAGAACTAAGAACTAAGAACTAAGAACTAAGAACTAAGAACCAGGAACAAAATGCCATGCCATTTTTAAACTACCACCACCTCCGCTACTTCCGCTTCATCGCGCGGGAAGAGAACCTGATGCGTGCGGCGAAGAAGCTCAACCTCTCCCCTCCTGCACTGAGCCTGCAACTCAAGCAACTCGAGGACAACCTCGGCCATGCCCTGTTCGAGCGGCTTCCTAACGGGCTGAAGCTGACGGAAGCCGGACGGACCGCGCTGCAATACGCCGAGGACATCGCGCGCAGCGGCGAGGAGCTGTTGGACGTCATGGCCCACCGCCCCCATGGCGACTTGCAGATCCTGCGCTGTGGCGCGGTCGGTACCTTGTCGCGCAACTTCCTGCTCGAGTTCCTCCGCCCCGCCCTGCACATGCCTGAAATTGAAACCGTGATCCGCTCCGGCAGCCTGCGCGACCTGCTCGTCGACCTCCACAACCACGAGATCGACGTTCTTCTCTCCAACATTCCCGCCCATGGCGATGCCGGTCGTCCCTGGCACAGCCATCTGCTGGCCCAGCAACCCGTCAGCCTGGTTGGCACTCCGAAGTGGAAGCAGAGGAAACTCAAGTTCCCCAAGGACTTCCGCGACGTGCCCATGATTTTGCCCAGCCTCGAGTCCAACACCCGCGCCTCCTTCGACCGCATCGTCGCCACCGCCAATGCGCGGCCGCTCATTCTCGCCGAGGTCGATGACATGGCCATGCTTCGCCTGCTCGCCCGTGAGGGCGAAGGGCTGGCCCTGGTGCCCAGCGTGGTGGTGCGCGACGAGATCGAGAGCGGCACGCTGGTGGAGACCCACCGCATTGCCGAGATCGAGGAAACCTTCTACGCCATCACCCCCGAACGCCGCTTCCCCAACCCGATCACCGGGCAACTCGTCGAGCGCATGACCAACATCAAGGCCGACAAGACGCTCAAGGCACCGCGCAAACGCGCGAAGAAAAAATAGGCAGGCACCTCTCACCGAGAGGTCCGGAAGGCGGATCGGCCTGCGGAGATCCGAACGCCTGGGTGTGGAGTTGTCTTACTCCAATCCATCCTCCAAGGGCTCCAGCACGCAACCCTCGTATGGCAGGACCGCTAGCTGCTCCGCCACGGTCTCCACCTCCCCCGGCAGCACCATGTGCGGACGGATGTCCACCAGCGGCTGCAGCACGAAGCGGCGCTGCGCGATGCGTGGATGAGGCAGTTCGAGCTCGTCGGTCGCCTGTTGCTCCTCACCGACATAGAGCAGGTCCAGGTCGATCACGCGCGGGGCATTGCGCTCACCCCGTTCTCGCCCCATGGCCTCCTCGATCTTGCGGGTTTCCCGCAGCAACTCTTCGGCCCCCATGTCCACCTCCATTTCAATGACCGCGTTGAGAAAGTCGGGGGATCCGGGCGGGCAATCCTGGGGTGCGGACCTGTAGATGAGGGAGCACCGGAATTCGCCATCCGCCACGGCAAGCGCTCTCAGCCGCTTGCAGGCGTCGCGCAACAGGGCGAGCGAATCGCCGAGATTGGAGCCCAAGGCGATTCCCGCAGCAGCCATCAGTGCTCGAGGTTGTGGAGGCGTGGGATGCCGTAATTCTTGGAGACCCGCTCATTGGCTTCGCCCACCTTGTCGGCGGGAATCACCACGGGGCGGTCGGCACCGAAAAGCTCAATCACGTGAAACTCCGGAGCCTTCTCGGGATGAAGCAGCTCATGGGCATGTGCCAGACTCCGCACCCCCACTCCGTTGATCTTGTCCACCGCATGTCCGGCAAACTCATCCAACTGGCTGGTAACCGGATCGCTCTCGACACGGGTGAGAATGACCACGTCCTCGTGCTGCTTGAAGAGACCCTTGGAGACGTAATCGGTGTAGAGGCGCCGCACGGTGGTGTCTTCGAATTTGTGAGCGGCAAAGAGATTGGTGTTAAGCGGCTGGAACACCAGGCCAGCGAAGACAATGTAGCGCGGATCCTTGCCATACTGGATGGCATACATGCGCATTTCTTCCAGGGGTTCGAGCGTCATCTCGACCTCCAACGGCTCGCCGTCACGCAGCACCCCTACGGTGATCTTGTCGCCTACGAACTTGCGCTCGACGATTTCGGCCAGGTTGACCTTGCCGCCATCGATCTTGACCTGGCCCGCACTATCGACGGCATTGCCGTCCAGTGACATCAGAATGTCTCCCGGTTTGAGTGAGCCGTGGGCGGAGCTGCCGAGGCTGACATCCGAGATCAGCACGCCCATGCCGTCATTGGGCAGTCCGAGCGCCATGCGCATCGCCGGGTTGTGGAGATCGAAGGTGGTAACGCCGAGTTCGGGATAGGGGTCGTACTTGCCATCCTCGATATCCTTGAGAAAGCGGTTCACCACCGGCGTGGGGATGACGTAGCCGGTGTTGTCAGCCTGGCGCAGACCCTGGAAGGCAACTCCCACCACCTTGTCACCCTGCACCACAGGACCTCCCGAGTTGCCGGGGTTGATGGCCGCGTCAATCTGCACCACAAGATGCGAATCCGCGCGGGTGTGGGAGTAAGCCTGGAAATCGATGCGCGAAACCACTCCCCGGGTTACCGAGAGGCGGTCACCTCCCACCGGATAGCCGATGACCCGCACCTGGCTCTCCAGCTTGGGCACGTCACCGAAGGCGAATTGGGGAAAGCCCTCGAAATCCGAGAAATCCTCCACCGAAAGCAGCGCCAGGTCGCAATCGTGGGCGATGTACTCGATCTTGGCCGGATACTTGGTGGGGCTGCCGTGCACGGTCAGCATCAGGCGACGGCTGTTGGAGACCACGTGGGCATTGGTCAGAAACTGGTTCTTGCCAATCAGGAAGCCCGAACCAATCCCGCCACTGAAACGGCCCGAGTTCCATGGCGTCTGGTAATCCGGCACCTGGGTGGAGGCCTCGATGCGCACCACCGAGCGGTAGACGTCGGAAATGTCGGCGGCTGTGGCGGATGCAGGCAGCGCCAGGGCGCTGGCGAAGAGTAGGGAGAAGATCTTCATGGACGCACAAACTCTAGACCGCCGGGCTGGGGCAGCAACGGAATTTTGGGGGCGCGGCGCAAAACCGGCGAGCAGAGCTTTGAAACCATGACCTCAATCACTCCGCAGTCTGAAAGCCCTCCAGGCTCAGGGTGCCGGAAACCTCGTCATTGAACGCTCGCTGATCGTTCTGACCACTGCCGAGGCTGACCGCCGCCTGAACATCGGTGGTTTCCAGCCCGGCCCCGCCCACCGACACCCGCAGACTCTCACCCGCCCCCAAACTGGGAATGGCCGCCTCGCTGGTCTGACCGTTGACCCGGATGGTCACATTGGCATCGGTCATGGTTTCGGTGCCAAGGTTTTGCACCACCAAGTTGACGGTTCCTCCATCGGCATAGACCGAGGTGATTCCGGCATCGTAAATGCCCGGGGTGTTGCCGTTGAGAATGCGCCACATGTCGGGCACACCGGCACCGGTGTAGGAGTCACTGCCGGCCGCACCCACATCGTTGAGATAGGACTGCACCAAGGCAGCCGCATCTCTTGCGCTGAGTTGGGCTCCACTGTCATTGCTCATCGCGGCGGCAATGGTTCCGGTGATGATGGGCGTGGAGAACGAGGTTCCACTCGCCATCGCCGCCTGGTCTCCGGGATAGGCCACGTTCACATTGTATCCGGGTGCCGCGATGGCCAGCTGCGCTCCCGTATTGGAAAAGGCAAGGTACTGGTTCTGGGCATCCACCGCACCCACCGCAATCACCAATGGGTTCGCCGCCGGCTGCATGACGCCTTCCATTCCAGCATTGCCGGAGGCCGCAATCACAACAGCACCCGCTTCGTGGGCACGCTCCAGAGCGGCATCGACCAAGGCACTCCTGCCCGAGCCGCCCATGGAGATATTGATCAACTGGGCACCTGCCTCCACTGCGGCGTTGATTCCTTGGGCGAGAAGAAAGCTGTTGGAGCTGCCGAGATCATCGGCGATGCGGATGGAAATCGGGCTCGCAGCCGGTGAGATCCCCGGAGCGCCCGAATGATTGCTGAAGATCAAGGAGGCGACAGCCGTGCCGTGGGCGTTGAGCCGTGAAGCATCCGCGGGGAGATCGACCAGATTGATGCGTTGGATGGAATTCTTGAACACCAGATGATCCGCGATGCCACTGTCGAGCACCGCAATTTTGACCCCGGCGCCCCAGGCCGAGTTGTCTTGGGTCACCCCGAGCCAATCCAGCACCTGATTGCGCAAAGAGGCCGCATCCTCCGGCATCATGGCCTTGGCCATGTCGGGAATGTGGACGGGAAAGTTGTAGGAGGTCTCCTCAGATCCATCGAGGCTGGCCAACAAATCGCTCTCGGTCTCGAAACCCACCAGCAGGCTGTTGAGCGCGTCGGAGCGCCCGAGGACCCTCAAACCTGCACCCATCCGCGCGAGGTATTGCTCCATCGCCTCGCGATCCTTGAAGGTGAGGATGCGCTGATTGGGAATCGCCCCCTTGAGGATGGCGGAAACGTCCTGCTTGGTGTCCAAGTCCCAATCGCGCCTGGCCGTGCTGCTGGCAGGGCTGGGCTTGAGAGCCGGCTGTCGACTCACCCGCATCTCCTCGCTCTTGGCCTCGCTGGGATCCTCATCAAACCACAGGTTCTTGATGCACAGCACCAAGGCCAGCAGGATGGCAATGATCCCGTATGTGACTTTGATCTTCAATGACTTGTGACGATTGGACGCGTTTGGAGGCAGGATTTGGTCCCCAGAGTCGCGGACTCGACTGGGTTCCGTGTAAGCGAAGCGTCCCCGTGAGGCGCGGCTATCTTTTCTGCTGCTAGGATACGCCTCAATTTCCGCAGGTCAAAGGCCATGCTCGTTTGATGAAGTTCGTGGTTTCTCTTGCCGACTCCGCCTGCCCTGAGTAGCCCTACTGCATGGAACATCACGTGTATTTCTGGCTGAAGGACGAAGTGAAGGGCGACGACGAGCGCGCTGCATTCGAAAAGGGGCTCGATAGCCTGTTCACCATCGATCTGGTCAAGGGCGGCTATTGGTCGGTTCCCGCCAAGGTCATGGAGCGTCCGGTCATCGACCAAAGCTGGGACTACGCGCTGAGCATGAAGTTTGACTCCATCGAGGATCACGACGCCTATCAGGTGGTCGACACCCACAATGCCTTCATTGAGGCACACAACCACCGCTGGGAAAAGGTGGAGGTGAAGGATTTGGCTTGAGCGGCTTCGCCGCTCGTTCGTGGTTCCTAGTTCTTGGTTCTTAGTTTCCCCGACAAAGTCGGGTCTGTAGGGGCAACGACCGAAGGCCCAACGAGCAACGCGAGTTGGGATAACCCAACTCGGCCTCGGAGGAGGCCGCATCCTTCGTGGATTGAGTGGAACGAGATCAGTCTATGACCGCCCATGGCTGAGATGGATGGGCGCTCATAGAGCGCCCCTACAGTTTACCTCAAACCCAACAGCGCAAACTCGCGATTGTGAGTCGCCAGCTGCTGCAGCCTGACCATCGGGAAACCGATCTCTCGCAGCCTGTTTAGCCACTGGGCCTTGCCCTGCACGGCATCGAGCTTGCTCAACTTGAGGGTGATCAGCACACCACGGATGGATGGCGCCATCTTCACGAAGCGTGCGCATTCACTGAGCACCACATCCGGATTCTGATTCATGTCGGATAGGAACCAGGTGACCCCCTCCCCCAGATCGCGCTTGCTGACCAGCGCCGCGGGTTTGCGGCAGTGGTAAAAGGCCGTCTGCAGATTGAGCTGCTCGCGCTCATCCACTTCACGGGCCGTCACTACGTCGTCCATCTTGGCCGGATCGACTCCAATCACCGAGACTCCACGGTTCAAGAGCGCGTGGACGACGCCACCTGGCGAGCAGCCTAGCTCAACAGCAATCTCCCCCTCCCTGAAATCC
>JAWVYP010000178.1:0-5916 GCA_033722655.1 Akkermansiaceae bacterium
CATGCCCAACGGCATCATGCGCGTCTACGAACACCGCAAGAGCGGCGAGGTCTATCTGGTCCGCGATCCCAACATTCCGCTCGAGGAAGTGGAGAAGGTTCAGGAGGAAGTCTTCGTGCTCCTCGAAAACAACGGCCGCCTTCCGGAACCGGTTGCCGAGGAAGAGGTCCCGGAAGCCCCAGCAGACAGCGAGGGCGAGGGCGAAAGTGAAGCCGAGGAGCCTGCTGCCGAGGAATCGAGCGAAGAAACCGGCGAGACGGAGGAGGCGACGGAAGACGCCGAACCAGAGGACTCCGAGGACCCTACCAAGGAGTG
The DNA here is from genome assembly GCA_033722655.1 of Akkermansiaceae bacterium. Lineage (GTDB taxonomy): Bacteria > Verrucomicrobiota > Verrucomicrobiia > Verrucomicrobiales > Akkermansiaceae > Luteolibacter. The sequence continues at coordinate 316 of JAWVYP010000178.1, forward strand.
AAGCGACCATGGCCGACGGATCGCTACTGCTGCTCGGCCTGAAGGGGCCAAAACTCACCTCGGAGGAGGCGCAGCGCTTCCGCCAGCTGCAGCCCGCCGGCTACATCCTGTTCACCCGCAACATCGAGAGCGCGGAGCAAACGCGCCGACTCACCGACGACCTGCGTGAACTCCACGGCGGCGTCCCGCCCATCATCGCCATCGATCAGGAGGGTGGTCGGGTCACCCGCACCAAGGACATCGCCCCCTCCCCACCCTCGGCTGCCGCCCTGGCCGCCCACGGTGACATGGGGCTGATTGCCGATGCCGCCGCTCACACTGCCGACCTGCTGCGCCTGCTCGGCTGCAATCTGAACTTCGCGCCCGTGCTCGACGTCGACCATCACCCCGATCAAGCCAACGCCCTGCGCGGCCGCTGTTGGGGCAGTGACAACCAGCGCGTCATCGACCACGCCGGTCACTGGAACCGCTGGTTGCGCAAGCGCAGTGTGAGCACCTGCGCCAAGCACTTCCCCGCCGGTGGTCGGGCCCAAAGCGATCCACATCACGACCTGCCCAGTTCGGATGCCAGCCTCGAGCAGTTGCTCGCAGACGACGTCATCCCCTACACCGCGCTCATGCCCGAGCTCGATGCCATCATGCTCGCCCACGTCGAATTCCCCAGAATCGACCCCGGCCGTCCGGCGTCACTCTCCCCCACCATCATTCGCCGTTTCCTGCGCGACCAACTCGGCTTCGACGACCATCTGGTGCTCACCGACGACCTCGACATGGGCGCCATCCTCAAGCGCTACGGCCGCGGCGAGGACGCGCGGCTCGCCATCGAGGCTGGCAACGACCTGGCCATGATCTGCCACGAGACCGACACCGCCGAGGCCGCCGCCGAGGCCATCGCCACCCTGCCCCACGGCATGCTCGAAGACGCCCGCATCCGGGTGGAGCGCTTCCGCGAAAAGCGGCTCCATCACCCCCTGCTCTGGTCCCAAACCCAGTGGGACGTCACCTGCGGCAAGCTTGCCGACATCGCCAAACAGGTGCCGGAGACTCCGGACGAGGGCCACGAGATCCAAAGCCCGGTGGAGGGGTATTGAGACCGGAGATTGTAGCTAGGAGATCGCAGATGCGCCTGCGGCGAAGTCTTTGCCCATCCACAATCCACGATCGACGATCTGGCCCAATTCGCCTTGCCGCCTCCACAGGCATCGCTACCTTCCCAGTCCCCTAGACCCCTTTTCCCATGGCTGTTCTCCACCCCATTCTGACGATCGCTCTGCTCATTCTGGTCGTCCTGACCATTTTTAACATCATCATCTTCGTCCACGAACTCGGCCACTTCCTGGCCGCCAAGTGGCGCGGCCTGCAGGTCGACCGCTTCCAGATCTGGTTCGGCAAGCCGATCTGGAAAAAGACCATCGGTGGCGTGCAATACGGACTCGGCTGGATTCCCGCCGGCGGTTTCGTCGCCCTGCCCCAGATGGCCCCCATGGAGTCGATCGAAGGCAGCAACCGCGAGAACGAGGAGAAAGACAGCAAGCCGCTGCCGCCCATCAAGCCGCTGGACAAGATCATCGTCGCCTTTGCCGGACCGCTGTTCTCCATGCTCCTGGCCCTGGCCGCCGCCTTTGTGGTCTGGGGGGTTGGCAAGCCCAAAGACAAGATCCCGGTCCAGACCATCGGCTTTGTCGAAAGCGGCAGCCCCGCGGACAAGTCCGGCATGAAACCGGGCGACAAGGTCATCGAAATCAACGGCAAGCCCGTGGACGGCTTTACCGGCACCCTGGATTCCATCAAGGAGCGGATCATCCTGAGCAGTAGCGACGAAATCGTCTTCACCGTGATCCGGGAGGGAGAGGAAGAGCCTATCAAACTCAGATCCAAGTTCGACATTCCCGAAACCCAATGGTGGGAGCGCGGAGGCCTGCGCCGGGTGGGAATCTCCTATGCCAGCAAGCCTGTCGTCCACTCCACCCTCAAGAAAAGCCCCGCCTCCAAGAAAGGTCTGAAAAAGGGCGACGAAATTCTCAGTGTGGACGGCAAGCATCTCTACAGCCCCGCCCAATTGGGCCAGTATCTTCAGGAGAACGAATGGAAGACCGTCACGCTGAAAGTTCGCTCCAAGGACGGAGTGGAGCGCGAGCTCGAGATCAAGCCCGTGAGGCCGGAGGAGCCGGAAGGCCGCGACCCCATGCTTGGCATCCGTTGGGACGACACTCGCGAGATCGACTTGCGCATCGTCCATCCAGGTCCTTTGGAGCAGGTCTACGGCAGCGTCGAGATGATGTGGGTGACAATCACCAGCCTGGCCAACCCCAAATCCGAGGTCGGCTTTGATCACCTCAGTGGCCCGGTCGGCATCGGCGGTCTGATGTATGACCTCATCCAGACCGAGAATGGCTGGCGGCGCATCCTCGCCTTCATGGTGCTCTTCAACGTCAACTTGGCCGTCCTCAACATGCTACCCATGCCGGTCCTGGATGGAGGCCACATCACCTTGGCCATCCTCGAGAAAATCTGCGGCGGTCCGGTCGGCACCAAGCCGCTCGAAATCATCCAGACCATCTGCGCCCTCGCCCTGCTCACCCTGATGCTCTACGTCACCAGCAAAGATGTCGCCGACCGCTTTGACAGAGGCGGCACGGAGGTCGTCTTTCCGGAATAGCTCCTACCGAGCTGTCGAAGGTCAATGGCCTGTAGGTCAAAAGCTCCTCGCAAGCGCCCCACGAAGGGACTTTTGACCTTGGACCTCAGCCCAACTTGATGCCCACCGGACAGTGATCCGAGCCCATGACCTCGGGCAGGATGGAGGCTTCGGCGACGCGGTCGGCAAAGGACTCACTCACGCCAAAGTAATCGATGCGCCAGCCGACGTTGCGCTGACGCGCCCCGCCTCGGTAAGACCACCAGGAATAAGCTTCCTCCTGGTCCGGGTAGTGATGGCGGAAGGTGTCGACGAAGCCCGCGCCCAAGAGCTCGCTGAAACTCTGGCGTTCCTCATCCGAAAATCCGGGGCTCTGGCGATTGGCCTTGGGTCGCGCGAGATCGATCTCTTGGTGGGCCACATTGAGATCTCCACAGAACACCACCGGTTTGCGTTTGGCTTGAGTGGCACAGTGCTCACGGAAAGCGGCATCCCACTCCATGCGGTAGGGCAAACGGCGCAGACCGTCCTGAGCATTGGGCGTGTAGACATTGACCAGAGTGAAGTCGTCGTATTCCAGAGTCAGCACGCGACCTTCCTGATCGTGCTCTTCGATGCCCAGTCCTTCCTGAACCGACTTGGGTTCCTCGCGGGTGAACACCGCCACGCCCGAATACCCCGGCTTCACCGCCGAACTCCAGTAGTCCTTGTAGGCACCAAACTCGAGCGGCAACTCCACCTGCTCCGGCCGCGCCTTGGTCTCCTGCAGACAGAGGATGTCAGGCGCTTGCTCGCTTACCCACTCGGCAAAGCCCTTTTTGAGCACCGCGCGGATGCCGTTGACGTTCCAGGAGAGGAGTTTCATGGCCGAAGGATTGGGCGACTGGCGGGTTAGGGCAAGGAGGAGATTGGGTTTCACCGCCAAGTCGCGAAGGGCGCTAAGGGGTGAATGGCAGGACCGGGCGTCAGAGCGCGTCGATGGCGATGACCGCTGATTGCGCTGATTTCACGGATTTGATTCAGGACTGCCCAAGTCTGCCCAATGCTCGGGATTTTCATCGATGATCCTTACCGGTCCGCAATGAAGACCGAAAAAGATGAGAATCTTTTTCTTAGAGTTGCGCCAGAATATCATGTAGCCGGTATCAGCGGGCTCATCGAATTCATCACTTCCCCCATAGCAATCAACAAACCAGGCGAGCTTCCGTGCCTTCAATTTGTCGTTTTTGTTAAAACTCTCAGTTAGATAGTTCGTGAAGCGGACGCGACCATTCCAGATGCCAACGGTGATTCGTGTTTCTTGCTTTTCAGCAACCAGCAGCTTCTGCGCTATTGCCGAATCAGTCTCAGGGTCCTCTTCATCAACCTCGGCGTGCTGTTCCAATAAACTCCGCGCTTCATCCTCCGTAGAGTAGAGAGGAATAATCGGGAAGTCGGGCTCAAAGCGCTTCGGCTTGAAGAGTGGGAAACGCATATTTTGTTAATCGAACGTCGAGTAGTGGCGCACCGCAGGCGTTGCCACCTACGCCTGATTCCACCTTATATTCCAAGGATGGCGATACTCTCATCGAGTTTTAGTGTGCATTTGATCCAATCACTCAGATCCTGAATCAATATTTTCAGTTTCTGTGAATTAAGTTCCGTTTGGCTGAAGAAGTCGCTTTCTGTCGATTTGAATATGAATGCACAATTCCGCCTAATATATTCAGGGTTTCCGTTCTCTATGTTTATTTCTATTTTCTTAAACTCATCGAGAATTTTGAGCCAATCGCTTTTGCAGATATCGATAAAGCTGAAGTGATCATACTCTTTCTTAATTTTCTCTATCGAAGGTTCTAGAAGACCCATGGATTCCTCATCGAGGTAGACCGATACGTCGCTCCAAATGCGGCTCGATTCATACTTACCGGGTAAGAATTCGAAATAACACGTACCTTCTAGTTCCTCTTTTGAACGTATAAGATGAATGTCCATTTTTTCAGAACGACATAGCCTAGCCGATCCACACCGGGGTGCGCCAGACTGATGCGAGTTTGAGGTTCATGTTACCGGAAAATTTCAACACGGAGCGGGTGTGGGTCGGCTACGGTGTATTGTTAGCCACAGTGTCGTTAATTGCGGTTACGAGCTTCTCAAATTTATCAGCATCCGATTGTGAGGTCGTTGTGCAGAATGTGTGCATTCCGCCTGGCGCAATCTCATCATTCACTATTTGATAGAATATTACTGCCTTATCTGTCTCCGGCCTATTTTCAAAATGCGCTGCTACGACCAGCTCTCCTTTTTCCCAAGGCACTTCTACCCCTTCTTTTGTGTATAGAACCTCATTTAATCTGTAGCGCAGACCCACATCACATTTTTCCACATCACAGAGAGCTACATATTCTGATGCCTCAATAGCTGCCTTTACAGATGCAGAATTTACAGGATCAGCATAATCGCTGTGAGCCGAATCAGACTCGCGCTCTCCACACGACATTAATGCGATCGAGAACACCGAACATATAATCGCAGGAATATCTATTTTCATGGCCAACATTGTTATTGAGCGATTCTTATCAAGGTTGCTCGGATGCTTGAAATTGGCACAAGCATTGGAAAAACCCAGCCTGAAGTCAGCTGAGCACCTCGCATCATCAGGCAAGATGCCGAACGGGGGCGGACGGGACGTCAGCACCAAAAAAATCAGAGAAATCAGCGCAATCAGCGGTCATCTCCATCGATGCGCTCTGACACTCACTCTTTCCATACACCCAACAAAATCCGTGTCCATCCGTGCAATCCGTGGTTTCCAAATCGACGCGCTCTGACACCCGGCCCCACCCTTCAACCTTTGGCGTCCTTCGCGTCTTGGCGGTTCAATTTCTATGACACAGCCTCGGCTTGCACCCCGGCCATCTCGCCCCTAGGCTCTCGCCCCCATGACTGAGGAAGTCTCCACCCAATTCTTGGAAATCGGCAGC
>JAWVYP010000179.1:0-5910 GCA_033722655.1 Akkermansiaceae bacterium
CCGAAGTCGCCAAGCAACTCGCCCGCGACGCAACCGACGACGACCTCTACTCGCACTTGATGTATCCGCAGGTCTTCAAGGACTTCACCAGCTTCCGCGTGAAGTATGACGACCTCACCGGACTGCCGACTCCGGCCTTCTTCTACGGCCTGCAGGTCGGCGAGGAAATCGAGGTCGAAATCGACCCCGGCAAAATCCTCTTCGTCAAACTCATCTCCATCGGTGAAGCCGACAGCGACGGCATGCGCACCCTCTTCTACGAGCTCAACGGCATGCCGCGTGAATCCGCCGTGCTCGACGCCTCGCTCAGCACCGGCGCCTCCACCGCCCGCGCCAAGGGCGACCCCAACGATCCCAAGCAGTCCTGCGCGCCCATGCCCGGCATGGTGTCCGAGGTCGCCGTTGAGGTGGGCCAGGAGGTCAAGGAGGGCGACAAACTGGTCGTGCTCGAGGCCATGAAGATGCTCACCACCGTCAGCGCCAGCGCCGATGGCGTGGTCAGCGATGTCCACATCAGCACCGGCGACCAGGTGGACAGCGACGATCTGATGATCTCGCTCTCTTGAAGGCAATGCGACTTCCAACCGCCATCGAAATCAATCCGGACCCCGAATGTCTGGATGGGGAAAGTGACTTGAAGCCCCAGATTGAGGCCCTCCTCAAACATTTTCACTCCTAACTCTTCACTCTTAACTCTCATATCCTCACTCCCCCGTGGACCCCATCATCTTTTTCAATCGCCACACCGGCGAGCATGAGACCGAACAAGTCTACGGCGAGGGCTTCCTGCGCTGGGTATACGGCAACCCCTTGGGCCGACTGGCCCTTCACGGTCTCGCCAAGCGCTCCCTATTTTCGAAGTGGTATGGCTACCGGATGGACCGGCCTACGTCCCGCAAGAGGATTGCCCCCTTCATCGAGAAATACGGTCTGGATTCCAGCGAGTTCCTCGACGATCCGGATTCCTTCGAGAGCTTCAACGCCTTCTTCTGGCGCAAGCTCATTCCGGAGGCCCGTCCCATCGATTCCAAACCCGACAGCGTCGTCTTCCCCGCCGACGGCCGCCACCTCGGCTTCCAGAAGGCCAGCGATATCGAGAGCGTCTTCATCAAGGGCCAGCGCTTCGATCTCGCCGCCCTGCTCGGTGACGCCAAGCTTGCCGAACAATACTCGGACGGTGCCCTGGTGCTCTCGCGGCTCTGCCCGATCGATTACCACCGCTTTCATTTCCCAGTGGCTGGGATTCCGGGCCCCTTGCGCATTATCAACGGTCCGCTCTTTTCGGTCTCTCCCATCGCCCTGCGCCAGCAGCTTGGCTACCTGTGGCAGAACAAGCGTGTGGTCACGCCCGTCGCCACCGAGGACATGGGCATCGTCCAATGCCTGGAAATCGGGGCTACCTGTGTGGGCTCCATCCACCAGACTTTCACCCCCGAGCAGCCGGTGGAAAAGGGCGCGGAGAAGGGCTATTTCGCCTTTGGCGGCTCGTCGACGCTCACCCTGTTTGAGCCCGGCACGGTCACTTTGGCGCAAGACCTCCTTGACCACAGTGCGCAGCAGACCGAACTCTACGCCCAGATGGGAACCCCCATGGGCCGCAAGGCCTGACCTGATCCGATTGCCATGGCCACCTTCACCGAGACGCTCACCGAAAACGCCGCCGACCAACTCAGGCCGGCGCTGGATCCGGATTGCAAGCCGGCGGACCGCATTGCCTGCTTCAAACAATTCCTCGAGAACGAGCACAAGCGCCTGCAGGAATTCCACCGCGAGGGAGGCGGGGGCCTGGAAGTCGCGTCCAACCGGGCCGCCATCTTCGACAAACTGCTCAAGACCCTCATCCAGGCCAACCTGCCCGACGACACAACGAATCCGGACTTTGCTCTCGTTGCCATCGGCGGCTACGGCCGCGCGCTGCTCAATCCCGCCTCCGACATCGACCTGCTCTTCCTGCTGCCGGTCAACTCGACCAGGATCTCCGGCCCGCTCAAGGAACAGGTCCAACTCGTCCTCTACGCTCTCTGGGATCTCGGCCTCAAGATCGGCCACGCCAGCCGCTCCATTGCCGAATGCATCGAGCAGGCCCGACTCGATCAGGAGAACAAGACCGCGCTCATGGACGCCCGCCTGATCACCGGCGACTCCGAACTCTACGGCCACTTCAAGGAGCGCTTTGCCAAGGAATGCATCAACAAGGACCAAGTCGCCTTCTTCGAGCTGCGCCGCCAGGACCTCAAGAGCCGCCACGAGAAATACTCGCACACGGTCTTCCTGCAGGAGCCCAGTGTGAAGGAAAGTTGCGGCGGCATGCGCGACTTCCAGACCATCGAGTGGGTGGCGCGCGTCAAGATCGGATCCAGCGACCTGCAGGAACTCGTCAAACGCAAGCTGATCACCGCCGCCTCCAAACGCGAACTCGAAGAGGGCTACGACTTCATCCACCGGGTCCGCAACGAACTGCATTTCTACACCGGCAAGGGCACCGATCAGCTCACTCTGCAACTCCAGGGCGTGGTCGCCACCTCCTTCCAATATCCGCAGCCCGACATCCTGCGCAGCACCGAGGCCTTCATGCGCGACTACTACCGCCACACCCGCCACATCCATCGCCACACCACCTCGCTGATGGAGGCCTTCGAGATCGAGCGAGAACAGGAGATGCAGTCCGGCTTCCGCTCCTTCCTCACCTTCCGCCGTGCCAAGGTCGAGGAATTCGACGGCTTCGTCTCCCGCGACGGCCGCCTGTTTCCCGCCAACAAGGAGATCTTCGAGGAAGACCCGACCCGCCTCATGCGCCTCTTCCAGCATTGCCAGATGCGCGACCTCAAGCTGAGCCCACAACTGCGCCGGCTGATCGCCAACCACTGGAATGACATCGACCGGCCCTTCCGCTACCTCAAGGCCAACCGCCGCATCTTCCAGTCCATCCTCGAGCGCAAGGGCGAGGTCGCGCGCATCCTGCGCCTGATGCACCGCATTGGTGTCCTCGGCCGCTATCTGCCCGAATTCGGCGCCCTTGACTGCCTGGTCCAGCACGAGTTCTTCCACCGCTACACCGCCGACGAACACACCCTGCGCTGCATCGACGAACTCGACGCGCTGGTCACCACCGACGATCCCGCCAAGCAGACCTTCAAGCGCCTGCTCCACGAAATCGCCGACCCCTACGCCCTTTATCTGGCAATGATCCTGCACGACACTGGACGCTCCGAGAATGTCCGCGAGCACATCGACGGCTCGGCCATGCTTGCCTCGCGCCTCTGCAATCGCATGCAGATCAGTGGCGCGCGCCGCAAGCTGATCATGTTCCTGGTCGACAACCACCTGACCTTCTGGCGCACTGCGACCACCCGCAACCTCGACGACCCCGAAGTCATCGAGGAGTTCGCAGCCATCATGAAGAACCAGTCCAATCTGGACGCACTGTTCCTCTTTACCTACGCCGACTCCAACGCCACCTCGCCCGAATCCTGGAATGGCTGGAAGCAGGCCCTGATGTTCCAGCTCCATGCCGCGACCACCCGCTTTCTCGAGAAGGGGCGCAAGCAATACGATGCGCAGCTCGATGAGGAACGCATCGCCCTGCGCGACGAGGTCATCCAGACGATGCGCGACGACTACAGGCAGGACATCCAGGAGCACTTCGAGCGCATGCCCGATGCCGCCTTCCACTTCCGCGGCGCCAGACACATTGTCACCCAGATCCGCACCGTGCGCCACTTCCTCAAGGCGGAGCAGAAGCGCAACGACGATGCGGCCTTCTGCATCAAGTGGATCGACTACCCCAACAAGGCCTACACCGAACTCATCCTCGCCGCCCGCGACCGCCCGCTCCTGCTCGAGAAGGTCTGCTGCGGCCTGGCCAGCGAGCAACTCAACATTCTCTCCGCCGACCTCTTCACCCGCACCGACGGAATCGTGGTCAACATCTTCCGCGTTTGCACCACCAACTTCGAGACCGTCTCCAGCGAGAGCACGCGCAAGAGCTTCCTCAAGACCTTCGAGGACATCCAGCACGCCGACTCCTTCGAGCCGGCCAAATACCTCAAACGCCGTCAGAACTTCCTCGCCGTGCGCACCGACAAGGAGATCCCGGTACCCGTCCGCGCCTACGTCAGCAACGACATTCATCCCACCTGCACCACCGTCGAACTCCAGGCCCTCGACCGCATCGGTCTGCTCCACGACCTCTTCCACGCCATCAACGAAAACGGCCTCAACACCGTCCACGCCCGCATCTGCACCGAAAAGGGTGTCGCCATGGACACCCTCTACATCACGGACAACAAGGGCCACAAAATCGAGGACGAGGAGGTCTTGGAGCGGCTGGAACGCGAATTCACCAAGCTGATTGCCCGAGCCGATGAGGCTCCGGCGTAGCTACGCGGTCATGAGTCACATGTCATGGGTCATGGGGCGCAAGCGATATGCGGAGAGCCGTGGGACCCTTGAATTTCCAAGGGAAAAGCGTCTGTCAGCGCCTGAAACTTGCCCCCAAATCCACCCATGACTCATGACCCATGACTCATGACTGGCGGCAAAGCCGCCAAAATTGCAGATTCTACTTGGCAATTCCGCCAAATTCGACCAATTTCCGCGCCCGCCCGGCCTCAAGCGAGCCATCCCGCCCGCCACCCAAGCCCGGCACATCAACCTACCATCACCATGGCAGTTACTCTCCGACTCAACCGCAAGGGCACCAAGGATCGCCCCTACTACAAGATTGTCGCCGTCGATAAGCGCAAGCGTCGTGACGGTCGCTACATCGAGCAGCTGGGCACCTACGATCCCCTCAAGGAAGGCACCAACTTCGAAATCGACCTCGAAGCCGCTGAAAAGTGGCTCGCCGTCGGCGCCAAGCCCTCCGACACCGTCAAGAGCATGATCCGCAAGGCCCGCACCGCTGCAGGCAAATAAGCGGCTTCGCCGCTGTTCCTGGTTCCTAGTTTTTGGTTCCTAGTTTTTCAAAAAGCCCGTTCGCTCCCGCGAACGGGCTTTTTTGCTTTCCGTGGCGGCCATCGATGACCCTTGGTAACTTTCCCGCCTTATGCAGGAGCAGCGCAGCTGCATTTGCTGGCTTCGAGAGCAACAAGGCCTTCGGCGTCTGGATTGCGACGGTCATAAACCGCCGCTACAATGGGCTTTCGACCCTACTCCACATTCTCTAGCTTTGCCCATGCCCCTCCGCTTCGACGTCTGGATGCACAACGCCCTCTACGACCCGAAGCGTGGCTACTACTCGCGCCGCATCGAAACAGTAGGTGGCCGCGGTGACTTCACCACGGCACCCATACTCTCGGACGCACTGGCACATGCGATTGGCAAGTGGGCGTATCGGGCCATGCAGGAAACCGGCGCACGCGACCTCATCGAAATCGGGCCCGGCAATGGCACCCTGGCCAAGGCCGTCTGGAAATCCCTGCCGTGGATCCGCCGACGCAAGACCCGCCTGCATCTGGTCGAAACCTCGGCTCCACTCGAGAAGCAACAGCGTGAACTTCTCGGCGACAAAGTCATCTGGCACAAGAATCCCGCCACCGCTCTGGAAGCCTGCGACGGCAAGGCGGTGATCTACTCCAACGAACTTGTCGATGCCTTCCCCTGCCGCCGCTTCGAGCACACGGCCGGTGGCTGGCGCGAGATCGCTGTGGAGTTCAACAGACAGGGTCGGGTCAACGAGATACTGATGGACGTCGACGAACTGCCCGAGAGTTCCATTTTTCAACGCGACTTCCCTTCCGTCCAGCGCATTGAGATCCATGAGTCCTACCGCAAATGGCTGGAGGGCTGGCTCCCCCTCTGGAAAGCCGGCCGCATGCTCACCATCGACTATGGCGCAGAGGCCAAAGACCTCTACCCGCGCCAACCCGACGGCTCGATGCGTGCCTACCTCCTGCAAGAGCGCCTCAC
>JAWVYP010000180.1:0-5809 GCA_033722655.1 Akkermansiaceae bacterium
CCCGCTGTGTTGGACGGAAAGTTGGAGCGCTGCGCGCATGCCCAGGGCGATGGCCTCGCCATGCAGCAGTTGGCCGTAGGGCACGCTGGCCTCGATGCCGTGGCCGATGGTGTGGCCGAAATTGAGCAGGGCGCGGGTGCCGCTGGTTTCCTGCTCGTCCTCCTCGACGATGCGCGCCTTGATGGCGATGTTGCGCGCGATCAGCTCGGCGGGAACCTCGCGCTGATCGGGATCAATTCTGGCCAGATCGGCCAGCATGGCGCCATCGCGGATGGCGGCGTGCTTGATGGCCTCGGCGAAGCCCTCGCGGTATTCGCGCTCGCCCAAGGTCTTGAGGGTGTCGGGATCGACCAGCACCAGCTTGGGTTGATGGAAGGCACCGACGAGGTTCTTGCCCTCCGCGATGTTCACACCGGTCTTGCCGCCGACCGAGGAATCAAGCTGGGAGACGATGGTGGTGGGAATCTGCACGAAGGGAATGCCGCGGAAGAAGACCGCGGCGACGAAGCCGGCAAGATCGCCCACCACGCCTCCGCCAAGGGCGACCACCATGGATTTGCGATCGTGGCCTTCGCGGGTCAGTTCGCGGCAGAGTTCCTCGACTTGGCTCAGGCTCTTGGAGGCCTCTCCGGCGGGCACCTCGTGCAGGGTGCAGGCGTAGCCCTCTGCCTTGAGGGATTTGAGCAGGGTGTCGGCGTGGAAGTTGGCCACGGTGGCGTCACTGATGACGGCCACCCGCTTGCGCTCCAATCCGGTCTCGCGCAGGCGCTTGCCCGCGGACACGAGGCAGCCTGTCTCGACGATGACGTCATAGGCGCGTTCGGCGAGGTCGACATGGACGGTGGGCATGCTGGGATGCTGCGCATCCCGCCGAAGGTCTGAAAGTCAAAAGTCGAAAAGTCCTGTTGGTCAGAAGCAGCCAAGGCTGCTTGGATCTTGGTATGGAAATCCGACAGCGTGACGAGCAGGAGCCATTTATCACCAAGGACGCTTCGACCATCCGCAGCCTGCTCGACCTGAGCAACGCGCCAGTCGATAAACAAAGCTTGGCGGAGGCGAGTCTGCCGCAGGGATCGAAAACCGATCGCCATTATCACAAACTCAGCGAGGAGTTTTATTACATTCTCGAGGGCCGTGGCAGGATGGAAATCGATGGCCAGGAGCGCGAGGTTGGGGTGGGAGATGCCATTCTCATCCCCGCGGGAGCATGGCACCAGATCGAGGCCAGCGAGGATCTGCGCTTCCTCTGTTGCTGCGCGCCGCCCTACTCCCACGAGGATACCTATTTTTGAACGATGGTACCATCGTAGTAGTGGGTCCGTTTCGAGATAGGTTGCGAGGTGGCCATTCGTATGCTGAATTCTAGTAGAGCCTAATGTTTTCAAAGCCTTTCATTAGCTCGCTTGCCGCTCTCGCGGCCCTCCACGCGGGGCTGATGGCGGAAGTGGAGTTCAATCGAGACATCCGCCCCATCCTGACCAAGGATTGCACGGCCTGTCACGGTGGGGTGAAGGCGGCGGGAGGCATTTCCTTCATTTACCGCGACATGGCGCTCTCCGAGGGGGATTCCGGCAAGCGCGCGATCGTGCCCGGCAAGCCCGAGGAATCCGAGATGATCCGGCGAATGCGCCACAGCGATCCCGACGAGGTCATGCCCAAACCCAAGCACGGCCCGCCGCTTGCCGAGGAAAAGATCCAGCTCATCGAGCAGTGGATCCGGGAAGGGGCGGAGTGGCAGGAGCACTGGTCCTTTGTGCCGCCGAAGCATGTTGCCGTGGAGAAGGTTTCCGACGAGTCCTGGCCGAGCCAGCCGCTCGACCGCTACGTGCTCAAGCGCCTCGACGAGGAAGGTCTCAAGCCCTCAGCCGAGGCCCCACCCGCGGAATGGCTGCGCCAGGTGAGCTTCGACCTGATTGGCCTTCCGCCGACATTGGATGAACTCAAGACCTTTGAGCAGGCCCATGCCAGGGATCCCCAGGCGGCCCGCGAGGAAGTGGTCGATCGCCTGCTTGCCTCACCGCACTACGGCGAGCGCTGGGCGGTCGTCTGGATGGACCTTGCCAGGTATTCAGACACCTTTGGCTTCGAGAAGGATCCGGGCCGCACCATCTGGCCCTGGCGCGACTGGCTGATTCGCGCCTTCAACGCCGACATGCCCTACGACCAGTTCACCATCGAACAACTCGCTGGTGACCTCTTGCCGGAGCCGACGGCCGATCAGCGCCTGGCGACGGCCTTCCATCGCAACACCCAGAACAACACCGAGGGTGGAACCGACGACGAGGAATTCCGGGTCGCCGCAGTCATGGACCGGGTCGCCACCACCTGGACCGCCTGGCAGGCGACGACCTTCGGCTGCGTGCAATGCCACGCCCATCCCTACGACCCCATCGAGCACGAGGAATACTACAAGTTCACCGCCTTCTTCAACAACACGGAAGATCACGATCTGGACAGCGATTACCCGTGGATGAAGGTGCCCGAAGAGGCCCAACTGGCGGAGCGCACCTCCGAACTCGAGTTGCGGATGCACGAGCTGCGGGTGCAACTCAACGCCGACGGCCACAGGCTGCTTGCCGATGCCGACCAATGGCGGCCTTTCACTCCCGATGAGTTCTCACCCACCCACGGTGAGCTGCAAGTGACCAGCGACGGAAGCATTCGGGCCAGCGGCACGCTGCCCGTGCTCTCGGCCCATGTCCTCAGTGGTCCCGTCAGCGACTTCCAGGCGCTTCGCCTCGACATCCTCCCTGAAAGCGATGACCCCACCCAATGGCCAGAGCGTGGCTCCATGGTCAAAAAGCTGGAGCTCAGGCTCATCGATGCCCAGGGGGAGAGCACTCCAATCAAGCTCAAGGAGGCTTTTGCCGACAAGATGACTGGCGTCAAGGCCCTGGAAGCGGATGGAAACCTGGGAGCCTATCCGAAGCTGCACGAACCGCGATGGTTCGTGGTGGTTCCGGAAAAACCGGTGGTGACCCGGCAGGGTGACCGCCTCGAAATCAAGTTGCAGCACGGCTATGCCACGGCCGGATCCCAGGCGACGCCCGTACGGCGATTCACCGTCAAGCTTTCCAATGATGGCTCCTGGCGCAAGCTGGTCGAAGATTCCACGCGTCAAGCCACCTGGCAACGTCGTGCCGAACTCGAGGAAGAATACAAGGCCATCAATGGGGCGATGGTGCCGATCATGGTGGAAGGGCCCAAGCGCGAGACCCGCCTGTTTGCCCGCGGCAACCGCCTCAGCAAGGAGCAGGCGGTCGAGCCCGGCATTCCCAAGCTTTTCGGTGGCCAGAGTGGTCCCGACATGAACCGCCTCGACATGGCCAAGTGGCTGGTCAGCGAGGACAATCCGCTCACTGCCCGGGTGATGGTCAACCGCCTCTGGCAGCAGCTCTTCGATCTGGGTCTCGTCGAGACCGTGGAGGACTTCGGTACCTCGGGCACTCCGCCCAGCCATCCGGCGCTGCTCGATCATCTGGCTCTGCGCTTCCAGTTTGAGCACGACTGGTCGATCAAGGCCATGCTGCGCGAGATCGTGCTGTCCTCGACCTATCGCCAGAGCCACAAGGCGACACCCGAACTGCTGGAGCGCGACCCACGCAATGAACTGCTCGCCCGTGGGCCGCGCAAGCGCCTGAGTGCCGAGATGGTCCGTGACCAGGCGCTTGCGGTGGGTGGGATCCTGTCCGACAAGATGCATGGTCCTTCCGTGTTTCCCCCCCAGCCGGCCGGGGTCTGGAAATCCGTCTACAACGGCAAGAAATGGAAGGAATCGAAGGGAGCAGATCGCGTCCGCCGCGCCGTCTACACCTATCACAAGCGCACGGCACCCCATCCGGCCTTCCTGACCTTCGATGCTCCATCGCGCGATCTCTGCACGGCGCGCCGGATTACCAGCAACACGCCGCTGCAGGCGCTGGTCACCATGAATGATCCCGCCCACATCGAGGCGGCCCAAGGCTTTGCCAAGCGCATGCAGGAGCACTCGCCAAAGCTGGCGAAGCAGCTGAGCCATGGCATGTTCCTGGCAACCCAGCGCGAAGCCGACTCCTCCATCATCGGGGAGCTTGAGGCACTCTACCGGGAAGCCGCCGAGGATTACCGGACCCATCCCGAGGAAGCCAAGCACCTCGCCGACACGCCCGAAGAAGCCGCCATGGTGCTGGTCGCCAACACCATTCTCAATCTCGACGCCGCCCTGACCCGCTGACCTCCAAAAAACCATGAGTCTCGAATTCAACAAGCGACTGCAATACTCGCAACTTGAGTACCTGACCCGCCGCCACTTCCTCTCGAAGTGCAGCACGGGTCTCGGTGCCATGTGGTTGGCCAGCACTGCGGGCCGGGCCTGGGGCGCGGGAGGTGTGATCAAGAAGGATCCCGCCAATCCCTTGGCGCCCGATATCCCGCACTTCGCGCCCAAGGCCAAGCGGGTGATCTACCTCCACATGGCCGGCGCGCCCTCGCAGCACGAGCTCTTCGACTACAAGCCCGAACTGGAAAAACTCAATGGCCAGGATTGCCCGCAGGAGTTCCTCGAGGGCAAGCAGTTCGCTTTCATTCAGGGCGTGCCCAAGATGCTCGGCCCCCAGTACAGCTTCAAGCAATACGGCGAGTCCGGCGCTTGGGTTTCCGACCGCCTGCCGCATTTCACCCAAGTGGTCGATGACGTCTGCTTTATCAAGTCGATGCACACCGACCAGTTCAACCACGGCCCGGCGCAGCTGCTACTGCACACCGGCAGCCAGAACCTCGGGGCACCCTCCATCGGTTCCTGGGCCACCTATGGGCTCGGCACCGAAAACCAGAACCTTCCCGGCTACATCGTGCTGACCTCGGGTGGCAAGAACCCCTCGGCCGGCAAGTCGGTGTGGGGTGCGGGTTACCTGCCCTCGGTTTACCAGGGCGTGCAATGCCGCTCCGAAGGCGACCCCGTGCTCTACCTCAGCAACCCCAAGGGGATTCCCCGCAACATGCGTCGTCGCTCACTTGATGCGCTCGACCGGATCAACCAGAAGATTGCCAAGGAGGTGGGCGACCCCGAAACCATCACCCGCATCGCCCAGTATGAAATGGCCTACCGCATGCAGGCCAGTGCCACTGACGCCTTCGACATCAAGCAGGAGAACGAAGCCACCCACGAAATGTATGGCACCGAGCCAGGTCAGGAAAGCTTCGCCAACAACTGCCTGCTGGCGCGCCGCCTCGCCGAGCGCGGTGTGCGCTACATCCAGCTCTTCCACTGGGGCTGGGACTCGCACGGAGCCGGCAAGAAGGAAGCCCTCAACGAGGGCTTCAAGGATCGCTGCAAGCAGGTCGATCGACCGATGACCGCCCTGCTCAAGGATCTCAAGCAGCGCGGCATGCTCGAGGACACCTTGGTCGTCTGGGGTGGCGAGTTTGGCCGCACGCCCATGCTCGAAAACCGCGGCGGCACCAACAACAAGTTTGTCGGCCGCGACCACAACCCGGGCGGCTTCACCATCTGGATGGCCGGCGGCGGCGTGAAACCCGGCTTGAGCTATGGCGCGACCGATCCCATCGGTTACGAGGCCGTGCAGTACAAGGTTTCCGTCCACGATTTCCAAGCCACGATGTTGCATCTCATGGGCTTCGATCACGAGAAGTTCACCTATCCTTCCGGCGGCGTGCCGCAGCGATTGACCAACATCACCAAGCCCGGAACGAAGGTGGTGAAGGGTGTGCTTGCGTGAGTTATTGAACCGCAAGACGCGGAGGTCGCAGAGAGGAACGCAAAGCAGGGTTCTGCTCTCGGCTCTTCTTCTGTAGCGGCGGGGGGTGTCCG